>JBEKDQ010000097.1:0-8626 GCA_050014275.1 Desulfobaccales bacterium
GGCCTCCATCCAGGCCTTGATGCCGCCGGGATAGCGGTAGACGTTCTTATAGCCCAGCTTCACCGCCCACATGGCCCCGTTGTGGCTGCGGGTGCATTTGGTGAAGCCGCAGTAAAACACCAGGGTCCGGTCTTTGTCCGGTCCCAGGACTTGCTCAAACTTGGCCTGGGTGGCCTCGTCCATTTCCTTGACTTCCGGGATGGGGAACTCGAATTGGACCGCGCCGGGGATGTGTTGCTTCTGGTAGCTGGCTTCCAGGGGCATGGTGTCGATGATCAGCATGGGCTTCTTCTGATCGAGCCATTCCTTGAGGGTCGGGGCCGGGATGACCTGATAGCCGCCCCGTGCCACTTCCTGCACCAGATTGACTGCGGTCTTTTCCGTCTCCAATTCCTTGGCCCCGGTGGGAGCTTTGCCGCACCCGGTGAAACCCCAGAGCAGTGCCAGAGAAAGGATGGCCAGCAACCAGACGTTTTTTTTCAGATCCATATATCTTCTCCTTTAGTTGGTTATTTATGGCGTTTACTCAGGAAGGGCGCGGCGCCGTGGACCCGCGCGGCGCCCAGAAAAGAAAAAAGGTGGCCGCCACCATGACGAGATCCCGCCAGAAGGCCGCCTTGACACTATTCCGGGCCCCGATTTCCTCCAGCAAGAAGCAGCCGCAGTCGATATCCAGGTCCAGCAAGATGGCGTAACCCAGGACCGCCAGAAAGATCAGCAAGAGAGAGGAAATGACGGCCAGACTGCCTCGCACCTGGAGGACCAGGCCCAGGCCCGCCAGTAATTCCAGCGCTGGCAAGGCCAGGGCCACCACAGGCACCAGGGCGTCGGGCAACAGGTCGAATTGGGCCAGGGAGTGGGCAAAGGCCTGAGCCTGGAATAGCTTGGCCACTCCAGCATAGATGAAGATACCCCCGAGGCCGACCCGGAGCACCTGGTAAGCCCAGGGATAGAGACGGTCCCACAGGGGCCGTCTGGCCGGGCATTCCCCGGGATCATGGCCCCCGGGCTTTCTGTCTAAAATTTCCCGTTCCATGGGCGGTCGCGGCCTGATGTCCGGCGGGAAAACGCTGCCGGAAAAATCAGCCGCGGGATGGAATCGGCGGGATGATGGAAAGATCTTCGGTGAGCTAAGGCTTCCGAGCGCCGAACCCCCAAACCCTCTAAGGGGAATGGACTTAGGCGGGAGGCCCTCCCGGGGAACAGTACACCCCGGCTGGCCAGGCTCCCTCAGATAGCGGCGTGCGCAGCGGTAGGCCGGAAAATGATACGAGCGGTGAACCTAATTCAGGGAAGGAGTGGCCCGGGAGCGGACCTTAAACGGCAGGTGTCCGGGTGAACGACCTGTCCCTGCTCCGGCCTCCGGTTATAGAGCCTTACCAAGGCTCCACGGACGCCGATTCTTCAGGATTTTACGGGAGCAAATCTCACCGGCCGATTCACCAGGATCACCTCCTTTTCTAGTTCTCGGTGGAGAATATAGCGATAGGGTACAATTGTCAACAGATTTCTGGTCTGCTTACCGGCTACTTGGTTCTCTTTGCTAAGTTACGTACAGCTACAATAAACACTTAGCAGTGGGGCGCGCAAAATTGCGGATTGGCCCGCTCCACCTTGGCCAGCACCAGGCGCAGCACCCCGTCGCCAAAGCTATCTCCAAGGATGCTTTTAAACTTTGACAAGAAGAAGGTAAGCCTCCCGGTGATCTCCAAACTCCTGCGCCACCAGAACTTGCAGACTACCGAGAGGTATCTTCAGGCTATAGACCCCCGGTTCCGGGACACCATGCGGCTGTTGGAGGGCAATGTTTTATCTCTCCTGGACACACTACTCACCAGCGGCTCAGAACAGCAACCTGCTCACCACCTACTCACCGATGCGCTCGCCGCTGATGCGGGTTTAAATCCTTGAACCGGAAACCATTGATTTTACTGGTGCCGAAGCGGGGATTGACTGAGCAGGTGATAAGTTGCTAAAATAGCTACAAGCCATTTTTCGATTTCGGGGCCAGGGCTGCCTCATAATTTGGGTCAAATATCCGGGGTGGGCACATCTTTCCACACTGTGTCCTTGGCCACCTGCTTGATTTGGACGATTTTTCCGGTTTGGCTGTCCAGGTCAATGAAGCCCACCGGGGTCCTGACGGTGCCGCTGGATAGCAGGCTGCTCCCGGAGATATGCCCCGCCTGGTCGTGATCTATCTCCACCAGGATAACCCGCCGGTAAGAACAGGTGTCGCAGGACATATCAGGCAGGTCCAGCCCTACCGGGCAGTGATGCCGCCGGGCCATCGCCGGGTTGACCCCCTTCATGGCCGCCATAGGCGGTGAGTCCCAGGGGCAAAAAAGCACGAAAAATTTCCTTTACATCCGATCCCAAAACTTCTCCGTCCGAACGCTTCGGTTAATCGAGATGCAATATTACGGAAAAACTATTGAACATGGCCCAGACCGAATCATTTTCTTTGAGAGCAAGGCGGCTGCTGTTTTCGCCGGTCACCAGGGAGCACAGTATCGTCCCGTCTGCAATACGCACGGCGTACTCAGTAGTGATCTGGCCTTTATTGATTCGGTCAATGGTTCCCTTAAACTTATTTTCCGCAGTGCATCTGGGTTCCTCATCGCCTTTTTGCAAGACCACCCAAGGGGCTTTAACTTCGGCTGTGATCAGCATTCCTGGTTTGAGACCAAGCCTGGCCAGGCTGTCATTGGTGATCAGGGCGGTTACTTGATCTCCGCCGATGGTTAATAGTTTCACTTTCGCCTGGATATCTCCCCGTTGGATAGCGCTGATTTTACCGAAAAAAGTGTTACGGGCACTAGTCTTCCGAGAAGCTTCTTTTTCAAGAAAAAATTTGGCCACTTGTTGAATATCATCATCAGAAAACGAAACAAATGAAGCAGTTAAATTGGGCGTAGAATGCCCCAGAATTTTTTGAACGACCGGCAAAGGCATGTTGTTTCGCATCAGTTCCACTGCACGGGATTTCCGAATTGCGTCCGGTCCTCCCAGTTCTTTGGGAAAACCACAAGTTACGGCGCGTTCATAAAACTTGCGGCGGACGTGGCCGGGGTCCACGTTAAACAAACCATCCCGAGATTTCTGGAAAGCGGTATCATCCAGCGCCGCCTGAATCTCTCGAGCCAGCGCTTCCGGTATTTGTACTTCCCGCGCTGGGCGATCAGGGGTAGCATCCGGTTTCCCAAAAACCACCGATTGTCTGTCAAGGTTGATTTCCCGAAGTGGATTAAGAGCCGACACCTCGTTCAACTTGGCGCCGGTATAACGGATCAACAAAAAAATTAGCAAGATGCGCTTACGGGATAATCGCACATCCGACCTGGGCGTGCCCTGGGCCCACTCGCGGAATGCCTCTTCCAGCTGGTTGAGCTGAACCGGGTCCAGATACCGGCTCCCCTTTGGCACGGAAACGATGCGCGCATGACTGGTGCGCTCCTGCATCGACATGGTCTGACCTTCCAATCTCTTCGGCTCCATATTGTTTTTTTTTCTATCCATACCACCTCTCAGGCACCATTTTCCCCTGTAATTTTAAGATATTTTGTAATTTTGGCAAGCTGACAAAAATCTTCTTGACACCTCTTTAAACTCATTGATAAAATTGGCATGAATTATATATTATTCGTGTCAATCTTTCCACTAAAATTTTTCCAGGGCAGGGGCGGCCTTATCAGGTCTAAAACTGGAGCGTTGATTGTCAAGAAACCGCTGAAAGCCTGGAACCATAGTTCACAGCAAAGAACTTAGGGATGGAAGAGGTTATTTTGATGGAAGCGCCAAAGCCGGCCGCGACAGATGAAGTGCCCCGGTTAAAGCTTTGGCAGATCGCCCGCACCTTTCTGGTTATCGGACTGACGTCTTTCAGTCTTGCAGCCTTGGGAGAGGCCAAGACCTGGATGACTATAAAGAGGCGGTGGTTCAGCGACGAGGAATACCTGCAGGGCCTGGGGCTGGCTCAATTGATGCCGGGTGCGCCTACGGTCAACCTTTTTTCTTATCTGGGTTTCCGGCTACGAGGCTTGCCCGGGGCGGCGGTAGCCACGGTTTGTTTTTTGCTCCCCTGCTTTCTGCTCATGCTGCTGCTTTCCCACCTTTACTTGAAATATGGCGATATGCCTGCGATTTCCGGCCTTTTTCGCGGCCTGGGAGCCCTGGTCGTCGGCCTGGTTTTTAATACCATCCTCAACCTCTGGAGATCCGGGGTCAAGACTATCTTCTACTGGATGATGGCAATCATCGGCTTTGCCATGGTCTTCTGGTTCAAGATGGGGGTAATCAGAATACTACTTATCGCCGGAAGCGCCAGCCTGATGATGGTTCTGCTGAATTACCGCTTTCCAGCCTTTGCCCGCTGGACGGGCAATTGGAGCGATCTCTGGAGAAAGAGCGCTAAGCTATCTGGCACCCCCGGCAGTATTGCGGCCAACCAACCCAATCCAGGCAAGATCAGAAGGCTTTGGAAGACTAAAAGCAGGCAAGCTGCCGCCGTTGCTGATCCCGAATACATCTCCGTCTGCAGCCAAATGCCCTTGTCCCTGCACTGGCGCAAGATCACGATGCTCGTCATCTGGTTATCCTTGTTTCTGGCAGTTGATCTGTTCTTGATCAATCTACGGCCGGAGTTGATGCAGATGGGCAGCAGATTCCTTCGGATCGGCGCCCTGGTCTTCGGTAGCGGTTACGCCATGCTTCCCTTCATCCAGGATACCGTGGTCAATCAGTTCCATTGGCTTACCAATCAGCAGTTTGCCGTCGCCCTGGCTCTGAGTCTGATCACCCCTGGTCCCGTGACCATCATTGGCACGTTTATCGGTTACAAGGTGGCCGGTGTTGTTGGCGCCTTGGTGGGAATGGTAAATATGTACTTTCCTGCCTGGGCTATGACTACCATAGTGGCCGCTCCCTATGCCAAAGCCGGCCAGGTTGGTTACGTGAAGCAGGTGATCGGGGGCATCGTGGCCGCCTTCATCGGCACCCTTGTGATTGTGCTGATTAAACTGGCCGGGGACACCTTGGTCGATATCCCTACGATTTCCATGGCTGCCGCAGCCTTTGTGGTGCAACGCTTCATAAAGATAGACACCGTTTGGATTATTTCAGGGGGTGCGCTGGTGTCGCTGCTGTTGTTCCGGTAATTTGTAGCCGGAAACCAAAATAGACTGATGCGATGTGCATTTTAGACAGGAGGAGAACGATATGGATGCTCAGATATGCCCGATGGAGAGAATGGAGAGGTTGCTGGTGGCTACGGACGGGTCCGAATCCAGCCGGAGCGCGGTGGAAGAAGCTATCCAGCTTGCCAAGGCATGTTCCAGTAAATTGATCGCCATGACGACGGTATTAACCAACATCGAAAATGCCGTGCCTTGGGTTATCGAACGGGCGGAAAAAGAGATGCAGGAGAAGCTTGAATCCATCAGGAGGATGGCCTCGGAGCAAGGCATTGACTGCAAGACTTCCCTTTATCAAGGTGAAGATCCCTATATGGACATTGTCAACGCGGCAGTGATGGAACATGTGGATATGATTGTGATGGGCACTCACGGCAGGAGGGGAATCAAGAAGCTCATCATGGGCAGCATTACCGGGAATGTCATAGGGCATGCGCCCTGCAAGGTCTTGGTCGTTCCTCCGGGTGCAAAGACTGACTACAGGAGCATCCTCATTGCCACAGGCGGCTCCATTCATAGTGCTGCAGCCGCTTCCGAAGCGGCCGCTATTGCCAAGAGATATGGAAGTTTGCTGGTCATCGTCTCCGTTGCACCTTCAGCCGCAGAAGTTCCACTTGCGGAAGAGAATGTAAAGCAGGTAATGGCGCTTGCGGAAAAAGAGGGCTTGAAAAAAGAAGGAATGGCTTTACCGGGCAAGCCGCATGAAGTCATCCTGGAGATTGCCAACCAGAAGCATGTAGGCTTAATAGTCGTCGGCAGTCATGGAAAAACGAGCCTTATGAGCCTTTTAATGGGCAGCGTGACCGAACGGGTCATTAGCCTGACGGAATCGGCTGTTCTGGTCGTTAAAGCTTAATAAGGACAGCTTGCGGTTCACTCCGTGATTTTCGATAGCCGGTCCTGGTCTAGGATGTCAACCGATTGCCCGGTGAACCGAACCAGGCCATCATTGGTTAATTCCCTGGCGGTGCGGTAGAAGGTCTCATGGGTCATACCCAAGAAAGTGGCCAACTCTTTACGGGGGACAGGGAGTGCAATGGACCGGGAATTTTGCATTTCGGCCAGAAGCACCAGGTAGCCGGCGATTCTCGCCTTGGGGTCCTTGAGGGCCAGGTCGACCAGACGCTGGCGGAGATGAATAACCATGTGCGACAACAGGCGCACCCATTCGACTGCGAAGCCTGGGTCGCCGGTTACCAGGTCTAAAAATTTCTTCTTCTCGATGAAATAGAGCCGGCTATCTTTCAGGGCCTCAGCGAAGCACTGATAGGTCCTGGAAAATGGGCTGGCCAGGGCAAAAGTGCTCTGTTCACCGGCGATCTCCTGGGTGATCTCTTTGCCCTGGGAAGACATGCCGTAGACCCGGATGACGCCCTCTAGTACCACATAAAACCCGCGGGATCGATCCCCCGGGCCGAAAAGCTGCTCTCCTTTTTTCAGGAAAACCTCCTGGGCCATGTCTTCTAGCTTCCCTCGCTGCTCCGGGGAAAGATGGGCGAAGACCGCTTCGAGTACCCCTGCCGCCAAAATTATTTTTCTCCCTGGAAAATAATTTGCCTTCCTATGATTCAGATCATATTCCTTTTCCCGCTTATAGCCTATCATACTCTCAGTAAGAGGCGGTCAGGGGATTCCCCAACTGACGGAGGATCATCATGAAGACGCAAAGGTCGTTGGCTAAGAAAATAGCTGCATTCGGCGGGATCATGGTTTTTTTCATCATGGCCTTGGAAGTGATGATTATGATCAGCCCCTTCGCCTTTTTCTTTTACTCGGTTTTCAGCCCCTTTTTCAACTTCCTGGGTCAGCACGCTGCCACCCGCTGGACCATCACTTTTTTCCTCCCCCACATGATCTTGCCGCCCACCGCTTTTCTCAAGACCGTGCGTATCGCCGGCTCTATTTTCTTTGTTATCGGGTTTCTTGGCTTCAGCATCTGTGCCCTGCAGGTCTATTTGGGGAAGATCTTTAAAAGGGGCATAGCCTCCAAGGGCCTGTACCAAATGATTCGGCATCCCCAGTACCTCTTGCTGGGGGTCTGGGGCATCGGCATGGCCATCCTGTGGCCTCGGTTCATCGTACTGGCCAGCCTGTCGCTGATGTTTGTACTCTACTACTTCCTGGCCCATGACGAAGAACGGCGGATGTTGAACCGATATGGAGATTCCTACCGGGAATACATGAACAGCTCCGGGATGTTCCTGCCCAGGGCTCTGGAGCGGCCCCTGGCCGCGCTGGCCCAGCGGCTAATCTCTTCTCCCACGCTGCAACACGTGGTTATCCCGGTCTTCATGGTCATCCTGGTGATGGGCAGCGGCATTCTCCTGAGGGAAATTACCCTGGCCTCCCTGCCATTAACCGCCGCAAATAACCTCACGGTAGTGCCCATTCTCCCGGAAGACAGCCCCTTGGCCGGTGAGGCAATCAATGGTATTTTAACCGCGTCTAAGACGGGGGGAGTCCCCTTCCTCAAGGGTGACAAGGATTACCTTGGTTATCTTATGCCCGCGGACTATGTTATGCAGGGGATGATTGCCGACACGGGCGGCCACTCCCACCTGTTCAAGCAGCATCATACCGTGGCCTTGATCATTGATTGGGTGTTTCACCCCTTCGCCCATCTCCGCATTTCGCCGATGGCCCACATGGCGGCCATGAAGGGGGTCGACCCGGCGGTGGCCCGGCGCCATCACTGCCCGGTAGGACTGGACCTGCCTGAGATGTCCTGCGACACCTGTTCCTACCGGCGGGTTATCCTGGTGGAGATAGATCACGGCCAGGCGGGGCATATCTCCGGGAGCAGCCTGCTATCCAGCGGCACCGTCAGGATCCCGGTTGGCTTCATTGACCTGGATACCCAAACCGGGAAAATCGTCCAAATCAAGCAGGTGGCCAAGGACACGGCGTGGAAAGATGTGCCCACCCCGGATATTTGACCCAAATTATGAGGCTGCCCTGGCCCCGCAGTCGAAAAAGGTGTTTGGGGACCTCTTTGCTTCGGCGAGAGGAAGTACCATTAATTTAGTTGTATAAGTAATATTTTTCTGAATTTTGAGCATACCGCACCCCCAGACCCGAAACCTCTTTGCTGTGGAGCTTAAGGACCCCAAGCAAACACCTCCCGGTAATGGTGGGCCAAGGGAATGGCAAGGTTACATGCATATACCACCTTTCGCCGTGGGAAAAAGCCCTGGCTCCTACCCCTATCGTATTAATGTTGCGCTGAAGAGGACCTATCAAGAATAGCTAAGTCGAGTAGCGTGGGGGAATCTCACCCCCACGCCCTCCCAGAACCGGACATGAATCTCTCGACTCATCCGGCTCCAATCGATCAGCCGCAATAACACGGCTTTGCCTTACGCGATGGCTCCTCCCATTGCTGGTTGACCACCAGGTAAGGCTGATCGACACAACCCCTTCGCTCCATCCCCATT
>JBEKDQ010000098.1:0-8588 GCA_050014275.1 Desulfobaccales bacterium
ATGGGTGCAGCCCAAGATCAGGGTGTCCACCCGGCCCCCCTGGAAAGGAGCCAGATAGCGGGAGAGGATCATGGCGGTGCCTTCCCACTCCTGCTCACCGGACTCGATTAACGGCACCAACAGGGGGCAGGCCCGCTGTAGCACCTCCACCCCGGGGTCCAGTTTTTGCAGCTCCAGTTCAAAGGACCGGGAGATCACCGTGCCTTCGGTGGCGATGACCCCGATGCGCCGGCTGCGGCTGCGGGCCAGGGCTTCCTCTACCGTGGGGATCAACACCCCCAGGACCCGACGCTGGGGGTAACGCCCCGGCAGATAGACCTGTTGGATGGGCCGCAGGGCCCGGGCCGAGGCGGTGTGGCAAGCCAGGATGATGAGCTGGCAGCCCTGGCGAAAGAGGTAATCCACCGCCTGTTCCGTGAAGCGCTGCACTACCCGGTCCGAGCGGGTGCCATAAGGAATCCTGGCATTGTCCCCCAGGTACAGGTAATCGTAGTGCGGCAGGACCTGGAGAAACTCCCGCAGCACTACCAGCCCGCCGAATCCCGAATCAAAAACGCCGATCATAAGTTAGGTTTGAGTTTAGAGTCTGGTGTTTTATTTTCCTGGCGCTGCTGGCGCAGAAATTCATGCAGCCCCTTGAGCTCACGCCACAGGGCCGGGACCTGATCAAGGGGCAGGGAGTTGGGGCCGTCGCAGCGGGCCTTCTCCGGATCAGGATGAACCTCCATAAAGAGGCCGTCCACCCCTGCCGCCACCCCGGCCCGGGCCAGGGGCGGGATGAACTGCCGCTGGCCCCCGGAGCAGGCGCCCTGGCCGCCGGGGAGCTGGACGCTGTGGGTTACGTCCAATATGACCGGGCAACCCAACCCTCTCATGATGGCAAGGCTGCGGAAATCCACCACCAGGTTGTTGTAGCCGAAGCTGGAGCCCCGTTCAGTGAGGAGGATCCGCTCATTCCCGGTGGCCCTGGCCTTCTCCAGCACCGGACCCAGGTCCCAGGGGGCCAGAAACTGGCCCTTCTTGATATTCACCACCTTGCCGCTCAGGGCCGCGGCCACCACCAGGTCGGTCTGGCGGCAGAGGAAGGCGGGAATCTGCAATACGTCCAGGACCTGGGCGGCGGGTCCCACTTCGGCCACCTGGTGGACGTCGGAAAGCACTGGCAGCCCCACCTCGGCCTTGACCCGGGCCAGGGTCTCCAGGCCTTTCTCCAGCCCCGGGCCCCGGTAAGACGCCAGGGAGGTGCGATTGCCCTTGTCGTAGGATGCCTTGAAGATCAGGGGCAGGGCCAGCTCCCGGGCCATCTCCTTAAGAGTCCGGGCGATTGCCAGGGTGGCCGCCGCGGACTCGATGACGCAGGGGCCGGCAATCATTACCAGGCTGGCGTCACCTATCGAAAAATCGGCAATTTGGACGGTGGTTTTCATCGGGGCGATTTGCCAGTTAGTTAGTTATTCAGTCACGGGGTTCCTGCTTTAGCCCTAATGCTGTTCACTTAAGCACCAAGATGAATACGAGGCCATTTCTTGTCATTCTGAGGAAGCCGGAGGCGACCGAAGAATCTCTAAAAATACGAGATGCTTCGCTTTCTCTGAAAATGAAGCGCCGGCGCCCTCGCCGGCGCGGGAACCGCCGAGGGCGGCGGTTCTACATTTTCATCTTTCGTTGTGGCCGTCAGGTCATGATGGTTCGCTCAGCAGGACAAGAAGACGAGAAAATGTAGATACAAGGGTGGGCACTGCCCGCCGATTCCTTAGAACCTCTTTAAATGAACCGTATTGGGCTTTAGCCCCTCTCCCCCGATGGGCCCCCGGCGGGGGAGAGCGTTAGGTCGGCTGACCGCCTCCTTATCTTTAATCACCCTGAGGCCGCGACCCCGCCCGCCGGCCGAACCAGACCAGCAGGGCCCCGGCCACCAGGGCCATACACAAGGAAATGAGCTGGGTCAGGGGCATCCAACCAAAGTACAACGGGCCGCGATAATCCAGGGGGCTGCGGAAGAACTCCACCAGGAACCGCCCCGCTCCGGCCAGGCAAAAATATGCGAGCATCAACTGGCCATCGTATCTCTTCCTGGTCTTCCAGAAGCTAAGCGCCCCGAAGATCCCCAGGTCCAGGAAGGCCTCGTAAAGTTGAGCCGGGTGCACCGGGCCCCGCAGCGGGCACAGGGTCTGAGGATTGGTGAAAGTCACCGCCCAGGGCAGAGTGCTGGGAGAGCCGTAACAACAACCGGCCATGAAGCAGCCGATCCGGCCCAGAAACTGGCCCACCGGCAACCCCAGGGCCAGAGCGTCCAGGCTGGGCCGCCAGGGCAAGCGGTGCCGGCGAATAAACCAGATGGCCACCGCCAGGGCCAGGATCACCCCGCCGTGGAAGTCCAGGCCGCCTCCCCAGATGGCAAAGATCTGCAGGGGGTGCGCCAGGAAGGTCCGAAAATCCAAGAGCACGTACATCAGCCGGGAGCCCACCAGGGCGGCCACCACCGCGTAGAAGCAGAGGTCATAGAAGGTCTCCACCGGCAGGCCCAAACGCCGGGCCTCCCGGCCGGCGATGAAAATGGCGCCGAGGAAGGCCAGGGCCAGGAAAAAGCCATAGGTGTACAGCTTAAAAGAACCGTATTCAAACAGGATCGGATGCATGGTCAGGACACTCTTCCGTTAAGATTACCCACACCAGCCAGCCGGCGCCCAGGCACACCAGGCTGTCGGCCACGTTAAAGGCGGGCCAATGGTAGCGCCCCCAGTAGAAGTCGAGAAAGTCCACCACCTCTCCCAGGCGCAGGCGGTCGAGGAGATTACCCAGGGCCCCGGCCAGGATGAGGCTGTAGCCCACGGCTGGCCGCCAGCAGTCCCGGGGCAGGCGCCACCAAAGATAGCTCACCACCGCCGCCACCAGGCTGCTGAGGGTGATGAAAAGTATCCGGGTGAACTTCACCGGCAACTGTCCCAGCATACCGAAGGCCGCCCCCCGGTTGTGGACGTGCACCAGGTTGAAGAAGCCTTTAACCATGGGAACTTGCGACCCCAGCGGCAGGAGTTGCTGGACCAGAATCTTGCTCCCCTGGTCCAGGGCCAGGCCCAGCACCAGGATGACGAGAAGGATGACGAGCTTTCGGGACATATTTACTCTGGGTTCCTCAAATCTCTTTTGACTGTCGTTTTTGATTTTTCGGTTCTTAGCTATACATAGGACATAAAGAATTGCACATCTCCCGCACCCTCTTAAAGACCTCAAAATTCCCTCCCCTGGCGAGGGGGAGACACCGGGTGGCGGTGGTATCGTCTTTGGAGTCTAGCGGCGGCAAGTCGTACCCTCTTTTTTAATCCTACTCTTCAAACTTATATTTCTTATTTACTCTTGATTGAGCTTCCTCCAATATAGAAAGACATATTTTATCACCAGTGCCCACACATAAAAATTCACCTCCATGATGATGAGAGACTGTTATTTTTCCCAAATTCCGTTCGTTTGCTACCTCGTCCGCCGCTTCTTGCAATTTCACAAGATAATCTTTTAAAGCTAATCCCTTTTTGGCCGCCATGATATTTGCCTCCTTTTCCAATGCTTCCATCTTCATCCAATTTTCCAGCGCCTCCAATGTCAGGGGCAAGAAAGAGGGGATCGCCTGGTATGAACCTCTCTTTGGAAATTCTTTAAGCAAGTTTTCTCGCAAGGTCAGCAGATGCTAATGTCATTGCTTCGCATATTTTTCGAATTGATTCTTGTGTAATAGTTAAATCAGCAATAGCCTGTCTTTTTGTTTCTCCCGATTCATCAATATTAATGATTATAATCAGAGCCTTACCAAATGAAAGTATCTCTTCACTAATTAATTCAAGAAATGGCTTAAGGGCCGGAGCGTAGAAATTAATTAACATTGAAAGTCTATCAGTAGGAATCTTCTTAATCCCAATTTCTAATTTCTTACCATATTGTATAAACATCAAAGCTTCTGACCATAATTTACGATGCCAATCGTCTATTTCCTCTATTATTTGACATATAGTTTCAAGTTTTTCTCTAACAAATTGTTTTCGTTGCCAATCTTTTTCTCTATTAAATTGATTTTTGCTTACAACATAATTAATTACTCCACTGATAATAACTCCTAAAAGGGTAGCTATAGCTGCGATTATTGCCCCAATTATCAACATTGCGAAACCCTCCGAAATAGGGATAAGCATACACCCCGTCCCTATGTTTTGCCTCCTTTTGCCGCCTGATCACCTAAAAAGCCGCCATAACGTCCGGCCAGCCATCTTCCCCACCAGCCGCCGTTCCCCGGTCCCCCCACCTCTCAGGGAAGGGGAGTTTGCCATTACCCGGTCCCAGACTATTGATAGATTAACGAAAATATAAATGGCGTTGCGTATTATTCTATGGTCTTGGTCGTTGAAAAATATCAAAAACAAAAACCCCATAAGCATCTTTATGGCTCCAACACCTGGCGGCAGCGCCGGCAGACCTGGGGATGCCGGGGATCTTCGCCCACTCCCGGATAATGGAACCAGCAGCGGACACATTTTTCTCCCGGGGCTTTTTTCACAATCGGGATTTCATCTTTAATATCTGCCGGATTAATCCCCTCAGCGGCGAGATTATTAATAGGAATAACATTTAATTCGGATACTTGCGCCAACATTTGCAGCTCCGCGGCCTGGCCTTTAAGCTGGTCGTAACGTTCACCGATTGCCACTAAATAGACCACAGCTTCTTGCGACGCCGCAATCTGCTTGGTTTTGCGGGCTTCTTCCAAACTCTGGTTGATCTTGCCCCGCACTTTGAGGAGATCTTCATATTTGGCCAGCAGCGCCTCATCGGGAAATCCCGCCGGCGCCTCCGGGAAGCCTTCCAGGTGGACGCTGGCCGCCTTGTTCCCGCTTGGCAGGTAATCCCAGACTTCCTCGGCGGTGAACGACAGGATGGGGGCCATGGCCAGGGTGAGGCCCTTAAGTAAGTCCCACAGGGTGCTCTGGGCGCTCAGCCGGGCCGGCGAGTCGGCCCGGGAAACGTAGAGGCGGTCCTTCAGGATATCCAGGTAGATGGCGCTCATCTCCACGGCGCAAAACTGGTGCAGCCGGTGAAAGGCCAGGTGAAATTCGTAATCATGGTACGCAAGCTTAACCCGTTCCAGGAGTTGGGCCAGCCAGGAGAGGGCCAGCCGGTCCAATTCTTCCCGCTGCTGCGGCGGCACCAACTGGCTCTCGGGATCGAAGTCGTAGAGGTTCCCCAACATGAAACGGGCGGTGTTGCGGAAACGCCGGTAGGCGTCGGCCAATTGTTTCAGGATGTCGGGGGAGAGGCGCACGTCGTCCCGGTAGTCCTCCGCCGCCACCCACAGCCGGAGGATTTCGGCCCCATAGCGGTCCGTGACCTCCTGGGGGGCGAGGACGTTACCCAGGGATTTGGACATCTTGCGGCCTTCGCCGTCCACCACGAAACCATGGGTCAGAACCCTTTTGTAGGGCGCCTGGCCTCGGCTGCCCACCGAGGTCAGGAGGCTGCTTTGAAACCAGCCCCGGTGCTGGTCCGAGCCTTCCAAATAGAGGTCGGCGGGGCTTGGCCCCAGGACCGGGTCGGGGTCCAGCACCGCGGCCCAACTCACCCCGGAGTCGAACCAGACGTCCAGGATGTCGGTTTCCTTACGGAAATCGCCCGCGCCGCAGGGGCACCGGGTGCCCGGCGGCAGCAGTTCGGAAACCGGGGCTTCGAACCAGAAGTCGGCGCCCTCCCGCCGCACCCGGGCAATGAGGTCCTGAAGGAGCTCCCGGGTGAGCAGCGCCTGGCCGCACTGCCGGCAGTGAAAGGCAATAATGGGCACGCCCCAGGAGCGTTGCCGGGAGATGCACCAATCGGGGCGGCGCTCCACCATCTGGTAGATGCGCTCCCGGCCCCAGCGGGGAATCCAGGTGACCTGCCCGATGGCCGCCAGGGCCTTCTGCCGCAAACCGTTTTTCTCCATGGAAATGAACCACTGCTCCGTGGCCCGGAAGATGATGGGCTGTTTGCAGCGCCAGCAGTGGGGATAAGGGTGGCTGATTTCCTCTGCCTTAAGAAGCCGGCCCTTTTGGCGAAGGAGTTCGATGATGGCCCCGTTGGCCTTCCAAACCTGCTGCCCGGCGAATTCCGCCACCTCCCCGGTAAAGCGCCCGGCGTCATCCACCGGGGAGTATGGCGAAAGGCCGTACTTTATGCCGCTGTCGTAGTCTTCCTGGCCGTGACCTGGGGCGATGTGCACCAGGCCGCTGCCGGCCTCCAGGGTGACGTAGTTCGCCAGGATCACCTGGCGCTCTTTTTCATCCACCAGCCAGGGGTGTTGATAGACGGCGTCTTCCAGCTTGCGGCCTTTTATCCGGGCGAAGCCGGGGATCTCATGCCCCGGGCGCCCTATTATAAAATCAGGACTTAATAAAACACCATTGGAGGCCAGCTCCGAGGCCACGATTAGTACTTCGTCTTTGTTTTCGATTTTAAAGGCGCTGTAGTCTATGTCCGGATGCACCGCGATGGCCAGGTTGGCCGGCAGGGTCCAGGGGGTAGTGGTCCAGATGACCAGGGAGACGTTTTTCAGTTCTCCCAGTTCCGGCAACTGGGGCGGCGGACTCACCAGGGGAAACTTCACGTAAATGGACGGGGCCTCGTGCTCTTCGTACTCCACCTCCGCCTCGGCCAGGGCGGTGCGGCAGGTGGCGCACCAGTGGATGGGCTTTTTGCTGCGCTGGATGGCCCCGCTGAAATAGAAGCGGCCGTATTCTTCCAGGATTTCCGCCACGTAGGCCGGGTCCATGGTGAGATAGGGGCGCCGCCAATCCCCCAGCACCCCCAGACGCTGAAATTCGGCCCCCTGAATAGCGATGAATTTTTTGGCATAGTCCCGGCAGCGGCTCCGCACCTCCACCTGGGACAACCTGAGTTTTTGGGCCTTCAGCTCTTTATCGACCTGGTGTTCGATGGGGAGGCCGTGGCAATCCCAGCCGGGCCGGTATGGGCAATCGAAGCCGGCCATCTGCCGGCTCTTGATGATAATATCCTTGAGGATCTTGTTGAGGGCGTGCCCCAGATGGATGTGGCCGTTGGCGTAGGGCGGGCCGTCGTGGAGGATGAACCTGGGGCGTCCGCGGCCCTGACTGCGGAGCCGGGCGTAGAGGTCCGTTTCGGCCCAGCGCTGAAGCATCGAAGGCTCCCGCCGGGGCAGGTCGGCCTTCATGGGAAAATCGCTGCGGGGCAGATTCAGGGTCTCTTTATAATCCAAAGAACGGCCTCCCAACCGATGACATCATCATAATTTACCCCATCGCCGCAGAAAATCAAGAAGGTGCTCCCGGACAGGCAGCGCCGTCTCGCGTGGGGCGGGCCTCCGTGCCCGCCGCCACATTTCTTCCTTGAAAAGTTGTGAAGAATTGGTGGCACAGGCGTCTCGCCTGTGCGGACTGAGTGGCGGGCGAGACGCCCGCCCCTATACCGGTCTTCTCATAATTTATTCCTCTCGTTCCCAGGCTCCCGCTTGGGAACGATACTTGTCCTGGCAACCTCCTGCCTGCGCTTGAGCAGAGGTGCTGCAGGCCGCAGTAATCGCCCTCCCCGCTCCCTTGACCGCCCCGGGAAATTTCGGATATGATAAGCCATGCGCCCGCAGATTACCGCCTTTCTCCTTTCGGCCCTGGTCTTTCCGGGATTAGGGCAACTCTATAACCAGCAGCGACGCAAGGGGGTGCTCCTGGTGCTGGCGGCCAACTTTCTTTTGGCCCTGGTGGTGATCATGGGCGCCATCCTGGTTTCCCAGGAATATACCACGGTCTTCTACCCCCGGCCCCTTACCTGGGAGATGGGCCGCCTGCTGCTGTTGGACACCGTTCGCCATCCCCTGTTCTGGCTGCCTTGCGGCCTCCTGCTGGCCTTGTGGGGTTATGCCGCGGTGGACGCGGCTCTCCAGGCGCAGCCCCCGGCCAACCTTGGTAGGGGAGGGGAGGCGGGGATTAATAAAGCAGAAATGTAGAGTGGACACTACCCACCATCGAGGCGGTTTGGAAAAGTTCAAAGTTCAAGCTTCAAAGTTCAAAGTCGAGAGTAAGTGCGGGTATTACCGTTATCAGGTTTTTGGAGTGAGCTGAAGGCTCATGAGCGACTGCCTTGAAAAGTTGTGAAGAATTGGTGGCACAGGCGTCTCGCCTGTGCAGACTGAGTGGCGGGCAGAGACGCCCGCCCCACCGGTCTTCTCATAATTTATGGGTGAGCTGAAGGCTCATGAGCGACTGTCCGAAAAGTCTTCATGTAGGGTGCGTACTGCGCACCATAACTGTGCGTAACTTTTTATGGTTTAGGGTGAGCCGCAGGCACCTGAATTACCGCGATGAAACAGTACTTGCTTGATGAAATCGCCCGGGCCGACCTTCCCCGGGTGCGGGAATATTTGTCTGGGCACGCGGTCACCTCGAGCCTGGAAGGCATCTGGTGGGTGGACCTGCCGGAGGATCTGCTGAGTCCGGAGCAGTTCGAGCACCGGCAGTGCCGGCCCTTCCGCTTTGCGGTGGAGCTGGGGGAGAACTTCGTGCGCTTCGAATTCCTCATCCGCAGCCGCGAGACCATGC
>JBEKDQ010000099.1:0-8544 GCA_050014275.1 Desulfobaccales bacterium
GCCCATATCCTGGCGGCCTTTCTGAGCGGGAAGCCGCCGTCCTTCCCCCTGGTGGCCCTGGTGGTTTCCGGCGGCCACACCAACCTCTACCGGGTAAACGGCTTTCTGGAAATGAAACTCCTGGGTAGAAGCCGGGATGATGCCGCCGGGGAGGCCTTTGACAAGGTGGCCCGGCTCCTGCGCCTGGGCTATCCCGGTGGCCCCAGGATCGAAAAATTGGCGGCCATGGGCCGCGCCGCCACCTTCCCCCTGCCCCGGCCCCGCATCCTGGAGGAACCCCTGACCTTCAGCTTCAGCGGCCTGAAGACCGCGGTGGCCCTTACCCTCAAAAGACATCCGGAGATTCTTACCGACCCCCAGGCCCGGGCGGACCTGGCCGCCGGCTTCCAGGAAGCGGTGGTGGAGGCCCTGGTGAGCCGGGCCTGGCTGGCACTAACCAAAAATTCCCAGACCGGCAGCGACCGCTTGCTGGTCTGTGGCGGCGTGGCGGCCAATGGCCGCCTGCGCCAGGTTCTTAAGGAACGGGCCGCAACAAGCGGCGCCGGGCTGTTCCTGCCGCCCCTCCACTTGTGCGGCGACAATGCCGCCATGGTGGCGGCCCTGGGTTACCATCTGCTGGCGGCCGGGGCCCGCCTCGACCTGGAGGCGGACGTCTTCTCCCGGGGTTAAGGCAGGGGAGGGCGATTTTTCTTAGCCGCTAGCCGTTTAGCGGTCCGCGGTCAGCTTTTGGGTTTTCGGTTGCACATTAAACCCTACCGACCGGCTAAAAGGTTTGGTAGCCGCAGGCTTTAGCCTGCGCTTTTTTTCCAATGTTTGTTTGGACTGGTGGCGCCGGCGTGCGGTCATCCTGGCGGATGACCAGGTTTTCAGTTTTCGGCTTTGCTTTAGCTGACTGCTGATAGCTGACCGCTATTGCTGAAGGCAGGCCTGGCCGCCCTTTTTCATTTCCACATAGAGGGCCGCGGCCAGGGCTGCGGTGCAGCCTTCCGCCGCGGCCGTGACGATCTGCCTGGCGTACTTTTGCCTGAGGTCGCCGATGACAAAGACTCCCGCGATGTTAGTTTCGCACTTCTCATCGGTCATCACGTAGCCGTCGTGATCCATGCGGATGCCCTCGGGCACTAACTGGTTATTAGGAAGGAAGCCGATGAAGATGAAGACGCCCTCCACCGGTAGCTCCCTTAAAACCCCGGTCTGCTTGTTTTGCAAGGTGACGCCCCGCACCCCCTGGTCATTGGCCAGGATTTCCGTGGCGATGGTGTTCCAGAGGATTTCAATGTTGGCCTCCGCCATGACCCGCTGCTGCAAGATGCGGCCGCCGCGCAAGGCGTCCCGGCGATGGACCAGGTGCACCAGCCCGGTTATCTTGGCCAGATAAATGGCTTCCTCCAGGGCGGTATCACCGCCGCCCACCACAACCACATTCTTGCCCCGGAAGAAAAAGCCGTCGCAGGTGGCGCAATAGGAAACCCCCCGTCCGTAGTATTCCGATTCCCCCGGGATATTCAGCTTGCGGGGACTGCCGCCGGTGGCCAGGATCACCGCGTGGCCGTTGAGAAGGTCGCCGTTGGCCAGCCGTACCGAATGGAACTCCAGCCCCGGTTCCACCACCGCCACCTCCTGCTGCCTCACCTCCAGGCCGTAGCCCTGGGCATGCTGCAAGAACTTCTGGGACAGGTCGTAGCCGCTGATCTGTTCAAAACCGGGGTAATTCTCCACCGACTCGGTAAGGTTCACCTGGCCTCCTGGAAGCCCCTTTTCAATGAGAACCGTCTTCAGGGCCGCCCGCATGGCATAGATCCCGGCGCTGAGACCGCCCGGGCCCCCTCCCACGATAATCAGATCATAGATTTCGCATTGGCTCATAGTCAAACCTCATGAAGAAGATAATTATATTATTTATCTTCTTAACCGGGCACATTTCAAGGGAAAACCGCAAGGTAAGCTCTTTTAGAGATATCTTCCTTTAGTTATAATCAATTGTTGATTTTGAGGGAGGAGTAGGGGCGGATCGGTTTCGCCCGGAGGATCGGCATGGAGCAACCCCTGGAAGAGCGACCGGCCCTGTTGACTGATCTCTACCAGTTGACCATGGCAGCCTGCTATTTCGACCAGGGAATGGCAGAGAAGGCCACTTTCAGCCTGTTCATCCGCGAGTATCCCAGCGACCGCGGCTACTTTGTCGCCGCCGGCCTGGCCGAGGCCCTCCACTACCTGGAAACCCTGAGGTTCACTGGGGAAGACCTGGCTTATCTGGAGAGCACCGGCCTCTTTAAGACCTCCTTTCTAGATTACCTGGGGCAGGTTCGATTCACCGGCGAGGTTTACGCCCTTCCCGAGGGGAGCCTCTTTTTCAAAGACGAGCCCATCCTGGAGGTGAGCGCCCCCATCCTGGAGGCCCAGTTGGCGGAGACCTTTATCATCAACGCCGTCAGCCTGCAGACCCTGATCGCCACCAAGGCCAGCCGCTCCCTTCATGCGGCCCAGGGACGGCCCCTCATCGATTTTTCCCTGCGGCGCACCCAGGGGGCGGACGCCGGCCTGAAGGTAGCCCGGGCCTCTTATCTGGCCGGGTTTTTGGGGACCAGCAACGTCCTGGCGGGAAAAATTTACGGCCTTCCCATCTCCGGCACCATGGCCCACTCTTACATCACCACCTTTCCCCGGGAGATCGACGCCTTCCGCGTCTTCTCCCGGATCTTTCCCCGGACCACCACCCTGCTCATCGACACCTACGACTACCTGGCCGGCGCCAGGAATGCCCTCCAGGTGGCCAGGGAGATGGAGGCCCGGGGCGAGCGCCTGCAATCCGTCCGTCTGGACAGCGGCGACATGGCCGCCATCAGCCGGGAAGTGCGCCGCCTCCTGGACGACGGCGGCGCGCCCGAGGTCCGCATCCTGGCCAGCGGCGGCTTCGACGAATACAAGATCGCCCAGGTGCTGGCCGCGGGCGCCCAGATCGACAGCTTCGCAGTGGGCACCAAGATGGGGGTGTCCGCCGATGCCCCCTACTTCGACATCGCCTATAAACTGGTTAAATATGGCGGCCGCCCGATAATGAAACTCTCCACCGGCAAGGTTACTTTGGTGGATAAAAAACAGGCTTACCGCCATTATAACGGCCAGGGCCGGATGTGCCGGGATGTCATTGCGTTGCGGCAGGAAGAAGTGACCGGGGCGGTCCCCCTGCTGCGTCCGGTGATGAGCCGGGGCCGGATCATCAGGCCCTTGCCGTCACTGGACGACAGCCGGGAATATTTTCTGAGCCAGTTTTCTTTACTGCCCGAGCCTTATAAAGCCCTGCGGGACCCATCCCTTTATCCGGTGGCTCTGAGCCCCGGTCTCCAGGAACTGCAATCCCGGGTGGAGTGGCAACTGCAACATGGCGAATTAGGAGAAAGTTGACGCCGCATGGGACTTACCGAATCTCTCTGTTATGTTAACACTCTGTTCATCAGCCGGTGCAGCTACCCGGGGATCTTCGTGCTGATGGCCCTGGAGAGCATGATCGCCCCGGTTCCCAGCGAGCTGGTCATGCCCTTTGCCGGCTTCTTAATCTTCAGCGGCCAATTCGATCCCCTGCCGGTAATGGCGGCCAGCAGTTTGGGATCCATTTGCGGCTCGCTGATATCCTACGGCATGGGAATGCTGGGGGAGCCGGTGGTGCTCCGTTATGGCCGCTACCTGTTCCTCAATCCGCACGACCTGGAGTGGACCGACAGGTTTTTCCAGCGCCATGGCGGCAAGACGATTTTCCTGTCCCGCTTCATCCCGGTGGTGCGCCACTTGATCTCCGTCCCGGCGGGGCTGGCCCGTATGTCCTTGGTGCCCTTTATCCTGTATACGGCGGCGGGAGCCACATTGTGGAACGGCCTCCTGACTTACCTGGGGGTGCGCCTCAAGGAAAACTGGCGCCTCATCCAGCATTACACCCACATCCTGGATTATCTGGTGCTGGCCGGAATGCTGGGGCTGGCTGCCTATTTCCTGTGGAAATTCAAAGCGTCCAGAACGCCGCCTGAAACCGGCTGACCTCTCGTTACTCGCATGACTACTAATCATCCGCGCCGCGGTCCCATCATGGCCCTGGATATAGGGGGCGGCACCCAGGACCTGTTTATCTGGGAGCCGGGCCAGGCGGTGGAAAACGCGATGAAGCTGGTGCTGCCGGCCCCCACCCAAATCCTGGCCCGCCACATCGGCCGCCTGGGCGATGAGGGACAGCCCATCTTTTTGCAAGGCCGGCTGATGGGCGGCGGCGCGGTCAGCCAGGCGGTGCGGCGCCATCTGGCACGGGGGCTGCCGGTCTCTGCCACCCCTCAGGCCGCCCTCACCCTGGACGACCGCCTGGAGCAAGTAGAGGCCTGGGGGGTGGCCCTCACCGAAACCCCGCCCCCGGAGGCCACTCCCCTCACTTTGGGCGATGTGGACCCGGAAGGTTTGGGCCGGCTGCTGGCGGCCTTTGAGGTCCCTTTCCCCCGCCACTTTGCGGTGGCGGTGCAGGACCATGGCTTTTATCCCCAGGGGAGCAATCGCCGTTTTCGCTTCCGCTATTGGGAAGAGATGCTCTCCCGGGGCGGAGTCTTGCGGGACCTGGCCAGCCGCCAGCCTCCCGACTTCTTCACCCGAATGCAGGCCGTGGCCGAAACCCTGCCAGGGGTGCTGCTCATGGACACCTGCACTGCCGGACTACGGGGAGCGCTGCTGGACCCCCAGGCCCAACAACACCTGGACTCCGGCCTGATGGTGGTCAACCTGGGCAACGCCCACACCTTTGCAGCCCTGGTCCGGGAAGACCGCCTTTGGGGCATCTATGAGCACCACACCGGTCTTTTGGATCACAACAAACTGTTTGCCCAGTTGGGCCGCTTTCAGTCCGGAGGACTGACCAACGACGAGGTCTTCGCCGACCAGGGACACGGCTGCGCCTATGCCCCCGGTTATCCGCCGGCGGCTCCCTTTACCTTTACCATCATTACCGGCCCCCGGCGGCGCCTGGCCCGAGGCTGGCCCGGGGTCTTCGCGGCTCCCCTGGGAGATATGATGCTCACCGGCTGCTTCGGCCTGGTGGCCGCATTCCTGGAAATGGAGAGGCTTCCCGTTTCACTGGGGGAATAATAGGCTATTGAGAACACCCAAATTCTCTGAAAAGCCTGGGGCGGGAAGACCCGCATCCCCTGAACCTTTTTTTCAACTCGTTTCCAAGTTGTACTTGGGAACGATAATGATTGCCAAGTTTAACTTGGCGGTTAAATGCTCAGTTTGGGAACGAGAGGCAAGGAACAAGAGATGTTACTCATAATTGTAGTGGGGGGATATTTTAACAACAAAATAGGTGGGGCGGCCAGGCAGTAGTGTCCGGCAACAAAATTGCGTGGAGAAAATTACACTATCGCGCGGTTGAACTTTAGACCATTGTAATTTCAGCGATAGCTGAGGGGAGGGATGCAACGGCCAATGAAGCCATCCCTCACCCGGTGTCGTCCCCTCGCAGGGGAGAGGGAATTTAGTTGCAATCTATATAATATATTGATATCATTGAAATTATATGGTATTGAGTTTAATTGCGAGATAGTGTAATCTTCCCCTTGCAATTTTGTTGCCGACACTATCGGGATTTAGGGGGATTTGGATTTCACGGCAAAGCTTGCGGGTAATGATGATTTGAGGGGAGAGTATTAAGTTATGGGCGGCAAGGCCCCCGTTGGTTGAGATGGAGATCAGGAAAATGGTGGGCCGCGCCCACCATAAGTGTAGGGTGCGCACTGCGCACCCTAGAAATTGATTGAGCAGGAAGATGCGCGGTGCGCACCCTACATCAAAACAGGCGAAACGCCTGTGCTCCCGGAAATGAGAGATTTGATCATTAAATTGACCCCAACACGGCCACGGTCTTTAATGTCTGGAAGTAACGTCCCTAACGGCCGGATTAATTATAAGGTGCGGCATCAGTCCTGAGAGGAGCTGAGGCGATGGAGATCAAGTTTTGGGGGACACGGGGCTCAATTCCTGCCCCCGGGCCTAATACCCTGGAGTTCGGGGGCAACACCACCTGTGTGGAAGTCCTGCTGAACCGCGGAAAACGCCTCATCATCGACGGCGGCACCGGCCTGCGCCTCCTGGGGAAACATTTGCTGGAGACCGCCGCTCCCGTCAAAATCCACTTGCTCCTCAGCCATGGCCATTGGGACCACCTCTTGGGCATCCCCTTCTTTCTTCCCATTTACCAAGAAACCACCGAGATCCTGGTGGACGGTTGGCCGCCGGCCTTTCAGGCCATGACTCGGGTCTTCGACAGCCATTTGGGGGAGGGCTTTTTCCC
Organism: Desulfobaccales bacterium; assembly: GCA_050014275.1. Lineage (GTDB taxonomy): Bacteria > Desulfobacterota > Desulfobaccia > Desulfobaccales > 0-14-0-80-60-11 > JAPLJC01. The sequence goes on from JBEKDQ010000099.1 coordinate 6,323, forward strand.
GGTGTCCTTCGAACATCTTAAGGCCCGCATCGACTTTCTCAACCGCCTGGCCCATGGTCCCCTGGAAGTGGACGGGGTCCGCATTGACGCCATTCCCACCAACCATCCCCAGGGGGGCTTCGGCTTCCGCTTCCGGGAGGGAGACCACACCATGGTCTTCATCACCGACAACGAACTGGGGGCCGACCAGGGCCGGAGACTGCCGGAATTTGCGGAATTCGCCCGGGACTGCGATCTTTTGATCCATGACGCCCAATTCCTGCCTTCCGATCTGCCGGAGCACCTGGGCTGGGGCCATTCCACCTACACGGAGGCGGTGACTCTGGCCCAAATGGCGGGAGCCCGCAGCCTGATCCTGACCCACCACGATCCCGGCCGCAGCGACGCCGAGGTGGAAAAGATCATCGCCCAGGCCCGGAAACTGGCGGCTAAAAGTACAAACCTTTACTATCTCGACGCCGCCCGGGAAGGGGCCAGTTTCCGCCTGCCTTGAAGGCGGTTTGCGCCTTGCTGAAAAATCGGAAAAACTCTCCTGCATGGTTTCTGACAATTACCGCCCCAAATGAGAGGTAAAGATAATTATACACGGAAGGTGGCACAGACTTCCAGCCTGTGTCCGAACTTCTGGGGCGGGCTTTGCCCGCCGAATTTTGGCGGCCACAGGCCGCCCTATTTTTCGGTTTTCGGTTTTTTGTAAGGGGGGGGGTTCTTATACCCGCGTGCGGGCCAAAAAACATTCTCCGGTGGCGCAGGCGTCTCGCCTGTGCGGCGCAAGCTAAAAGCTATTAGATGACTGTTTTCCGTTTTCTGTTTTCTGTCTCTGCTACCTGTCTCAGATTTTCCTTTAATAAAAAATGTCCTTCATCTTTAGGCCCTACCACAAACTTAAGCTTGTGAAAATCCTTAGTAAAATGAGATCAGGCTAAAGCCTGCGGCTACCAGAACATGTCGATATTTTTAAAGGTATTTCTGAAACATGACACCAGGGGGCTTTGCCTTTGATTTTGCCTTTGACTTTTACAGAACACGAAAATAGATAACAGCTTCTGGAGAACGAGGATGCTCTGGATGTTAACCTCTTCATCAAAAAGCTGAAAGCTGACCGCTGAAAGCGGAGAGTTATAAGCCCTGGTAATTCTTCCTCTCTTTTCTTTTCGGGAGGTTTTTGGTAAACTTAGGCCAACCGATTGCCAATATTGAGATTTTTGCGCTAGTCCTCTTGATTTTCCAGAATCAGACCCGGGGTGTTTAATGGATAATGTTAGCAATCAGCGCCCGGACCGCAACCTGGTCCTCATCGGTTACCGGGCCACCGGGAAGACCTCGGTGGGCGCCAAACTGGCCCTGATCCTGAAGCGTCCCTTCGTGGACCTGGACCGGGTGCTGGTGGCCGAAGCCGGCCAATCCGTGGCCCAAATCGTGGCCCAGGACGGATGGGACGAGTTCCGACGCCGGGAGAAGGAGCTGGTGGCCCGCTACCACCGGCGCCGGGGCCAGGTGCTGGCCACCGGCGGCGGCGTGATTCTGGACCCGGAAAACGTGGGGAAATTAAAAGAGAATGGGGTCCTGGTCTGGCTCAAGGCCGATCCTGAAACTATCAGGGAGCGCCTGGCGCTGGACCAGGCCCAGGTGTCGAATCGTCCCAGCCTTACCACGGATGACTATCTGGCGGAGGTGGAACGAGTACTCGCTGAACGGCAATCTCTCTACCGGAAGGCTGCGGACCTGGAAATCGACACCGGCGGCCTCGGCATCTCCCAGGTTGCCGATCTGATCCTCGCTGCCACCCGGCCTCTCGGAGTCGCATGCCATGGCGGGTAACACCTTTGGCCAGGTATTTCGGGTCACCACCTGGGGCGAGTCCCACGGCCCGGCCCTGGGCGCGGTCATTGATGGCTGTCCGCCCCGGCTGCCTTTGAGCCCCGGAGATGTGCAACTGGAGTTGGACCGGCGCCGTCCGGGGGTTCAGGCCCACGCCACCTCGCGGCAAGAGCCCGATGCAGTGGAAATCCTCTCCGGCGTTTTTGAGGGGCGCACCACCGGTACCCCCATCAGCCTCATCGTTTACAACCGGGACGTTAAGAGCCAGGACTATGACGCCCTGCGGGACGTCTTCCGCCCCGGGCACGGCGACTTCACCTTTCAGGCCAAATACGGCATTCGGGACCACCGGGGCGGCGGCCGGGCCTCAGCCCGGGAAACCGTGGCCCGGGTAGCCGCGG
>JBEKDQ010000100.1:0-8499 GCA_050014275.1 Desulfobaccales bacterium
TTTTGCTCCAATTAGCTATTTATTTTAATTAATTATAGCATATTGATCGGAGCAAAATCAATAAGCGTTTAAATTAATATGAGATTAATATTTTTAGAAATGGTTAATTCCGGAAATGTAGTAATGACGGGCATTAGAACGGAAAAATTAATAAATTAACGTATTTTACTATAAAAAAGGTTATAAAATATTTATAGTCCTTGTTGAGCTGGGAAATCGGTTGAAAAAGGAGCTGCTGGCCTATGAGCCGCCCGAAACTTCTATCACCTGATATCACGCCGCTGCTGGTGGCAACGAGGCTCGCTCTCTGAACATTCTTTTGCATCCGGGCATCCGATACCTTGTGGCAGCTCTGTTGGCCATGGTCACGTATAGGTATTCCTCGCCATTTTTGCGAAATCTGGCTGCTTGGAATGTTTTTGCGATTTTTTACGTCTCCCTGACCATGCTCATGATGGCTCGTTGCTCGCCCGAGGAAACGCTTCATCGGTCCCAGATGCGAGAACCGAGTAATAAGGTGATACTGGCCATCACCATGGTAACGTCCGTGGCGGCCATATTTGCGGTGGCGGAAGGATCGATGAAACTTCAGGGAATATCAACAAATATGCTGGTTATTCATGGCGTTCTTTCTATTATTGGGGTCATCAGTGCGTGGATTTTTGTCAATATCATTATCGCCATCTATTACGCCAGAATATACTATCATGATGAACCACACGCAAATGATAGTAATCCTGCAACTTATCAACAAGGGCTCTCATTTCATGGAAAGAGTGATATAGTAGATTATATGGATTTTATATACTACTCATTTACCATCGCTATGTGCTATCAGACATCGGATATATCTATCACTTCGCCATTCATGCGACGTTTGACCATAGGACATGCGATATTCTCATTTTTATTTGTCTTATTGCTCTTCGGCATGGTGGTAAATATCATTGCTAAAATCCTTTGATGGTGCCGGCGACAAAGATGCACTGCGGACCTGGCTCATGAGGGGGTGGCCGATTCCTTCTGGATTGTAAGAGTTCGTTGGGTCTGAGGTTATTTGCCAAGGGCCGCATTGGTCCTGGCTGCCTTCACTCAATCAAGACCAGAGCAAAGTAGTTCCAGCGGCCAAAGGTCTCTTTGCGGGTGTCGATGTCAAAGCCGTTATGTCGGGCGGTCTTGAACACATCGATCCCGCAGGCCTCCATCATGGGCCTGATCCTGAGTTTGGTCAGCTCTCCCCTCTGAGGCTCAGCCTGAGCCTCTGCTACTGCTGGGGGTCAGACGCCGCCAGGGCAGCAGGGAGTTGGTTCAACCTCTTCGGCTTTCAAAGGCTCACCCGGAACCTCTGTTTGCCCGGAGGGTCAGCAACCGCCGGGGCTTGGATCTGTCAGTTTGACTTCCGCCACCTTCGCAGGCTCCGCCGGAGCCTGGGTCTCCCCGGTGGTTCAGGTGGCTCCCGGAGCGGGACTAGGGCCTAATGGCGCACTGGCCGCCCCGCCGCCGGGCGCCAGGGCAGTCAGGGCAAACGCTTTATAGTAACCCCGATGGTAGGCTTCCCCTTCCAGTCTGACCGCTGCTTCCGTGAGGGTCTGGCCGTTGGGGCCATTGATAAGGATGGCCCGGATATATTCCCCGAGGACTCTTTTGGTGCTTGCCGCATCCGGGGCCAACGGAGGATGGAAGGGGTCTTTCTCGAAGAGAGGGCAACCATACTGGCACTTCCATCGCACCCAGTCCGCCAACACCACTGTTTCCGTGTCGATGATCTTGGCTTTCTCAGCCCCTAGATCCAAGGCCCGCTGCAAAAGATACTCCATCTTATCCTCCCGCTTTTCGGCCCCAGTCGGCTTTATCCTCTCCCGAATGACTGCCGCCACAGGCTTGACGGCTCTGAACAACACCCCCCTGGTTACCGGAGAACTGTTGAAGCCGGTTTCCATTACCAGTTCAGAGGCTTCAAAACCCGCCTGTTCCACTAATGCCAGGAAAACCTTTCCCGGTATGGCTCCGCCTTCTCACCTGGCCCAATTCTCCACGCGAGTTTTGGTTTCCTTGGGCAATTCCCCGACCAGCACCTGGTCGGCCAACATGAACCGCCCCCCCAATTTCAGAACCCGGAAGACTTCGCCCAGGGCTTTGACTTTATCCACCACCAGGTTAAAGACGCCATTGGAGATCACCATGTCAAAGCGGTTATCAGGGAAGGGCAATTGTTCCGCGGATAATTCCTGGAAAGTGACGTTATCGAGGCCCGCCAGGCGAGCATTCTCGTTCGCCCGGGCCAGCATCTCGGGAACCAGGTCAATCCCCGTCACTGCCCCAGAAGGCCCTACCAGCTTGGCGGCAATGATGGAATCGACCCCGGCGCCGCAACCGATGTCCAGGATCGCCTCACCTTCATGAATAGGACCCAAAAGGAAAGGGTTGCCCACCCCACAGTAGGAAGCGGCCACAGCCTCCGGAAGGGCACGGACCATATCCGGAGCATAGCCCAGCGCCTCCAGCCCGGCCCGGCCGGTGGGGTACCGAAAGAGTCCTTCCGGGTTGGCGGCGGCCTTGAGGTATTTCTGCCGGATGCTCTCCTCGATCTGTTGCTTGTCTTGGGGAGTTAGCTCGTTTTCCACCTTGCGCTCCTTTTAACTTTGGATGTCCCTTTTCATCTGCTCAAATTCGTCTTTAGTGATCTCACCCCTGGCATACCTGTTCTTCAGTATGTCTAAGGGCGATTCCGATTCTCTACCGGGGATATAATGCCTGTCGGCATTGTGCCAGGGCGGCCTGAACCCGCCCCTGCCAAAGATAAAGTAGAGGCAGAGCAACAAGACGACCAGCATGATAATGGGCATGACCATGGGGAAAACCCACATGGGACCCCACCAAACATAATCCGGATGCATCGTCTTCTCCTAATTCAAGTCTTGGGTTTACAACTTCACCCCGGTTATCTTGAGCTTTCCTTCCCTGACCAGCTTGCCGATCAGGAAGATGACGCTCTCTTCGGTGAGCTTGAGTTGGGCAACTAAGTCAGCAGGGGGAGTACTTCCCTTTTCCTTTAGAAATTCGATAATCTCACCTTCCAACGCTTTGACCTACTCCTCAAACAACCCCCTCAATTCCGGGGAGGCAAAACCTGCCAGCCTGCCGATCTCGATGACCGTACCGGTCATCTGCTCACACATCTGCATTCACCGCTCCATCATGGGCAGGATGAAACCTCCTTGGCCCTCCATCATCTTTTTCATCATCTCCATGCCCATGCCCGGGTCGAAACCTTTCTCTTCCATGGCGAACCTTCCCTTAGTCATATGTGGATGGTTTATTATTAATCCTCGAGGCTCAACATTTCTCTCCTGGCCCTGAGTTTCTTGTAAAAAACCGGTATCAGGCCGACCAGGGCCACCAGGATAATCCCCATTGCCACGCCCCAAGTGATCTGTCCCCGGAGCAGGTCCAGGATATTGGCGGAAAAATAGATAATGGCAATGGTCATGGGAAGCATGAAAATGAAGGTGCTCGACACGTAGGCCAGCAACGAAATCCTGGTGAGGCCGAAGGCATAGTTCAGCAAGTTATAAGGGAATAGGGGCACAAGGCGGGTTAAGGCCACGATCTTCCAGCCCTGCTGCCCCACCTTCTCGTCCAGGGTGGCCAGCTTGGTGCCAGTGAGTTTGGCGGCCACCCAATCCCGGGCCAAGTAGCGGGCCACCAGGAAAGCCAGGGTGGCGCCCATGGTCGCTCCGAAGATGGTATAGACCACTCCCCAAAAGGGGCCGAACAAGATACCACCGGCCAGGCCGATGGGCAATCTGGGCAAGAAGAGCGGAGGAGCGGCCATCCAGATGAGCATGTAAATCAGCGGCCCCAAGGCGCCGTAGCCTGCCACTGCCTGGCGCAGCCTCTCCTTTTCCAGGTATTGATCCAGTTGCAAATAGCGCACGGTAAAGATAATTGCTCCCAGCAGTGCGAGAAAAACCAGGGGCCGGATAACGGAGGGCTTTGAAGGAGCGGACTCTTTATCTTGCATCATATTCTCCACGGATTCATTTCATCCACCTCCGCATGAACCGCATCGGCGGGAGGATAAAGTTACCCTGGTCTCCGATCTCCCCCTTGGGTGAAACCCCGGAAAGAGAAATTAACAGATCGATTAAAACCGGCTCCGAGACGCTATAGTAAATAAAAGGTCCTTTCCGCTCTGTCACCACGATGCCGCTTTCCCGCAACGGCCTTAAGTGAAAGGACACCAGGGTCTGTGACAGCGAGGTCTTAGCCATTATCTCCGAGACGGATTTTTTCTCCTTGCCGATGACAAAGAGAATTCGCATCCTGTTGGGATCGCCTAACAGCTTGAAAAGCCTGGCCAGCGAATCCAGTATCTTCTCATCAAGGAGTTTCATATATGCGTTATTTATATATGAGTGTAAGCTCATATAAATATTTGTCAACCCCTGTGGCTTATTTGACAAAAAATATGATGACATTGGGGAAGTGGAACTCTCCGCTCTCATCAAGTGGCGCTGACTTGCGCAGTAATTATGTGCGGAAGTTATCCTGAATAAGTCTTTATGATATAAACCAGCCACCCGAAAATTGCCCCGCCAAGCACCAGCCATAAAGAATTTAAGCGGAAACGAATGAGCAGAATGGCGCTGGCTATGGCCGCCAGCGCGGTGGGAAGATCAATGACCGCGTCCCGCCCCAGGCGCCAGGTAACCAGAGCCATGAGTGAAAGAGAAGCGACAATAACGCCGTCCAGGAAGGCTCCGGCCACGGCTGACTTGCGTAATCGCGGGATGAGAGGGCTGCTGACTGCGACCAGGACAAATGAGGGGAGAAAGATTCCGGCGGTGGCGACCAGGGCGCCAGGCAATCCTGCCAACAAATAACCGATGAAGGTCGCGGTGGTAAAGACCGGACCGGGGGTCACCTGTCCCACCGCAATGGCGTCCAACAACTGAGCGGTCGTGAGCCAATGCCAATGCGCTACGAGATCGGCCTGCAAAAAAGCCAGGAGCACATAGCCGCTCCCAAAGACTATGGAGCCGACTTTGACGAAGAAGAGAAAGAGCGGTAGTAAACCTATCTCTACCTTGCTCGTCTGGTATAACCCCGAAGCGAAATAAGCTGCGGTCAGAAAAGCTGCGGCTGCTAGAAGCATAACCAGCAGCGCCCTCCGGTCTTTCCAACGGTCCTGAATAATTCCCTGCTGCAATCCCGAGAGCAACCCGGCGCCGAAAAGCACTGCCAGTATGTTGATCCCCAGAAAATCCAAGACAACGGTAATAATGGCCAGCGCCCCGAGGAACTTGTTTTTTACCGCGGTACGCCCCAACTGACACAGCGCCTGCAAGATGATGGCGATTACCACCGGTTTAACCCCGTAAAGCAGCCAGGTGATCTGGGGAAGATTCCCGAACCGCACGTAGGCCCAAGCAAATCCTATGACGATAATCATGGCCGGAGCGATAAAGCAGACGCCGGCTAACAAAAGCCCGGCCCAACCTTGGCACAGGTAGCCGATGTAGATCGCCATCTCCGTCGAAGTCGGGCCGGGGATCAGGTTGGCGGCCCCCAATAAATCAAGGAATTTCTCCCGGGAAACCCACTGCCGGCGCCGGACCACTTCGTCCTCCATCATGGCGATGTGGGCCGCAGGTCCGCCAAACGCGGTGGTTCCAAGACGCAAGAAAAACAGCGCCAATTCTCTTAAGTTTGTTTTTCCGGCGATTTCGCTTCGACCGCGATACGAATTCCCCGCCTCATTCATTTGGCTGTGTCCTTTTATGGCCGTGAGCCCCTGCGCTCCTCTAAGATTAGAACTTAAAGATTTCGATTTTCCGGTCTCTATTCTTGCCTTTGCCAAACCATCCAGTCCAGTAAAGGCCCAAGCAATCGATCGTATGGTTCCCGCCTGCCAGGGTGTGGCCGCCCGCAAAGAGGATCTGAAATTTCGGGGTGATTTTGAAGAAGCTCCCCAAATTGAACACGGCGAAGGAACGAGTATCGTCGCTGCTCTTCTCTTGGGAAAAAATCTCTCCCCCAAGGTCAGCCGCTCGCCGAAATCACTTGTAGGAGCCACCCGCCAAAATAGTAGCTGCGCTGCTCTGGGGCGGGATTGATGGCATAGCCGCCTCCCCCGTAGGTCGTCCCAGGGTCCCCAACTCTTCTGCAGCCAGAGGGGAAGTTTTCCCCAGGCCTGGCGTTGCCCAGCCCCCGATAGCATCACCCGTGGGGATTTCGAGTAGGGGAAAGACGCCCACCATGGGCCGATGGTCCGTTTCTTGAATGAAACGATACTTTAAGCCGAACTCCATATCCCCCAACCCATAAGCGCCTGGTTCATCTTGCGGAGCAGTAAAGGCAAGGGGAAGGATCAGGTGGGCTTGCAGGTTGGGGAGAGCCCCCACATTAAATTCGAACGCCGGCCCCATGCCGCTGGTGCTTTTGCGCGTGGCATCGACCGTGGAAAACACGCAAAACTCCCGGTGCTTGAAGGGCACCGGCTCCGGATCATCGGTAAGAAAAGGGGTCCCGGCGAACCCAGTCCTGATACTCATGGTGGTCAACATCAGAAAGGCTGCGAGCAGGACTGCGAATCCCTTCATCCGGTCAAGGCGCATTGCAAACTCTACAGGAGCATTTAGCCAACCGGGTGCGAGGCAAAAAAGCCATTGCCCTCGCACGTGTGGGCATGATCGCACAGGTTGAAAACCTTTGCCACCTATTATCCCATTGCCTTTGCACATATGGGCGTGACCGCACAGGTCGAAAACCTGTGCCACCCACATGCCGCCGGCCCATTATCTGGCCAGGGCCATCTAGGTCATTACACGGGTTGCCAGCCACCTTCTTGTAGTCCGGTCCTGTAGGGCCTTTCAGGCAGTTGAGCACGTGCGGTTAAAAAAAGGTGCAGATGGATTGCCGCCAGTTGTTCCACCCGGAAAGCCATCCGGGCGTGTTTGGCAGCAGTCAAAAAGGGGGCGGGTATATTCCGCCCGGCAGTAACTGCCCGGGCCACCGATTTGCTACATGCCCCTTTTCCTCAAGTGAAGTGCACAAGGAACGAGGCCCAAAGGAGCCCGATCAGGTAAGACAGCGCCACGTCACTGGGCCAATGCGCCCCCAGGGCGACCCGAGCCACAAAGCCTAGCAGGAGAAGCGCCCCGCATGCTGTCAACAGGACGGTGCGCAGCGCGCCGGAACTCTTCATTGCGCCCAGAACCGCCAGAAATCCGAAAGTGGCCGCATACCTCTGGGCAAAGAGTGAAGGAAAGCTGGAGCCCTTAAGCGCTCGAAAGACGCGCACCAGTTCCGGGGAAGGCCGGGGCCGGGCAATGACCGGGCCGAGCCCGGCGCCCAGGACCCACATCCCCGCCAAGCAGAGGATGGCGAGAAGTACGGCGCGCCAGCCGGCCAGGACCCAGGAAAGGGCAACGATAAGGGCTAGTATAAAGAGAATCCAAGGGAATTCGGCCGTCCGCGAGACTCTTTCGGCCCAATTTAGGTTCGTGGGTGCCAGGGATTGCACCCACCTTTCCACCGCTACGTCCCCGGGGAAATAAGGATAGTATTTCATGGCCAGGGTGATCAGGGAGGCGATAATGAACAACGCGATCCAGGCTGCGTAGTTAGTACGCATGGTCCTTGCCTCCTTGGCAGGTTGCCTTATCAGGCGCGGTTCGGACGCTATTTTTAAAAATAACGTTTCATTATGGCCGATTCAACATGGCGAAAATAATGTTAAGACCTCAACCAAGGGGTAGTGCGCTGCTTCAAATCCAGAGCGCGCGGAAGCGGATCTCGCACGCTGGATGGGAGAACAAAACGAAGCGGGATAATATGGTCTATTATAAAGCCGGCCGAATGCACCCGGCCTTCGAGGACTTTCTAAAGACCGTAGCCCTTGGAGAGGCGCTCCGGCAAGCCCTGGCCCCATTGGCGGAGAAGGGGAAATTAGCCTTCGTCTTAGGGCCGCCGGCCCGGGGGAGGGAAACTCCCCAAAGCGATATCGACCTTCCAGGGTCCTGGGCTCAATTAGGCCTGAGCCAGGGCGAGAACTTAATCAAGTAGTTTATCCCACCGAAGAATTCAAGGAGAAGGCCAGAGAAAATCACCATTTCATCACTGAAGTTATAAGCGGTCCCAAGATCTGGCTTATCGGCAATGAAGATGAACTTGCAAAACCTGGCTGAATGAAGACCGCTTGCTGCGGTAAAAAAAAAAAAGCGGCCCGGAGGCCGCCTTAATCCTGGTTTTAGCGGTAACGGCCGCCGCCCCCGCCAAAGGAGCCTTTCTGCTGTGGCCTGGCTTCGTTGACGGCCAGGGGCCGCCCCTCCACCTCGCGGCCATTGAGCATGGAAATGGCCTTCTGGCCTTCCAATTTGGTTTCCATCTCTACAAAAGCGAAGCCCCGGGGCTGGCCCGTCTGCCTATCGGTAATGATCTTGGCCGAGGCCACATGGCCGGCTTCTGAAAAAAGAGCGTTCAGTTGTTCTTCGG
>JBEKDQ010000101.1:0-8357 GCA_050014275.1 Desulfobaccales bacterium
CAAAGCCAGACGATAATTGAAATGGATGTCGGCAATCAGGGGCAGCGGGCTCTCTTTTTTGATCTCCCCCAAGACCCGGGCCGCCTTCTGATCCGGCACCGCCAGCCGGCCCACCTCGCAGCCGGCCGCAGCCAATCTCTGGAGCTGGGCCAGGGTAGCGCCCACATTGCTGGTGTCGGTATTGGTCATGGACTGCACCACCACCGGGGCGCCGCCGCCGATCTGCACCGGGCCGATGCGGATGGCCCGGGTAGGTTTGCGTTTTATCCGCAGGGTTTCATCTTTCTGAGACATATGCTACTAAAATTTTAGCGGAATCGGCTCGCTGACGCAAGTCGCCGCCACGGTCTCCGCCGGGGCAGGACCTTCAACTTTCCTGGTGGCACAGGCATCCCGCCTGTGCCGCGCAGTTTAAAGCTTTCGCTGAGAGGGCCTTTAATGGCACAACTTTTAATGGCACAACTAATGTTGGTGGGGACTGCCCACCAATTTATTTCCGTGCTCCACCCGGTTGAAGTGATCTCCTGTTTTTTCGGCCTGCGAATTTAATCTCCTTCTCTGAAAAGCAACCATCCCAAAGAAAAAGGCGCCGCCCGACGTTTTGCATCTCAGGTAAGTAGGCATTTTTGTTAAAGTAATTGGTGGGCAGTGCCCCCCCTACATTTTTTCTAAGGTTCCGGGAATGACTAACAAGATCATTCATAGTTTCCCGACCCCAAGTGCAAAACATGATGCATTAAAGATGCAAGGGTTAGGGTGAGAGGTGGCTTCGGCCGTCCTTACCCCCTCACCCTGCCCTCTCTCCCCTTGGGGGAAGAGGGAAAAACTTTGTAAATTCGATTAAATGAAATAATTAGCTGTTAGGATGCCCAAGTTCAAAAAGATTTCTGGTTTTGGTGGGCAGTGCCCACCCTGCCTGCCTCACAGCAAAAACCTTGCCGGGACACTACTGCTACAAATCTACTTCCAGTGGACCCAGGTCGCTGATGCGCTCCGGCTGCCAACAGGGTTGATCATCCTTGTCGAGGAGGCGCGCCCGGATGCCCTCCAGGTAGTCGGGGTGCTGCACCATGTAGTGGGCGGCCCGGGCCTCCCGCCGGAAGACTTCCGGCAGCGGCCGCCCCTGGTTGGCCCGCAGCAGCTTCAGGGTCAGGGCCAGGGCCGTGGGGGAGCGCTCGGACAGACGCTGCAATACCCTCCCACAGATTTCCAGCTCCGGGCTGCACTGACTGAGCGACGCCATGATTTCCCCCAGGCTCTCTTTACCGGCAAAATGCTGGGCCACCCAGGCGTCCAACTCCGGCCGGGGCGACACGTCCTGCCTGGCGTAGGCCGGAAGCCGTGCCTTCATCTGCCGGATCGCCTCTTCCCTTACCAAAAATCCCGGCGCCAGGCGCCCGCAGATCTTGGCCAGGTCATCCAGGAGGTCCATCAGACGGGGAGATGGCGCCAGGTGGGTGGCCAGTCCCAGACGGACGCATTCGCCCCCCACCACCTCATAACCGGTGAGGGCGAGGTACTCCGGATAGCCGGGGGGACAGCGGGCGTGCAGCCAGCCGCTGGCCCCCACATCCGGGAAAAAACCGATCCTGGTTTCGGGCAGGGCCATGCGGCTGCGCTCCGTGGCCACCACCAGGTCCGCGCCTGCGGCTAGACCCAGGCCGCCCCCCATGGTGATGCCATCCGCCAGAGCCACCACCGGTTTGGGAAACTGGTGAAGCAGCAGGTCCAGGTCGTACTCTTCCCGGAAAAACTCGTCGGCCAGGAAAGGCCCCCGGCCCTGTATGGCCCGGGCCAGTTCCTTCAGATCGCCGCCGGCGCAGAAGCCCCGTTCACCGGCGCCGGAGAGGACGATCAGCCTTACCCCCTCGTCCTCCCGGGCCTCATCCAGAAGCCCGCGCAGCCGCCGAATCATCTCCAGGTTCAGGGTGTTGAGGACCCGGGGCCGGTTGAGGACCAGGTTTAACAGGCCACCCCGGCGTTGCACCAGTATTGGAAATTCTTCTTGCTCAGCCATGGTTAAAAAGGCCAGGCCCAAAATCCGTCTTCTGTTTTCTGTTTTCTGTCTTTTGGGCCATCCTGCCCCACTGCAACCTGGTGGCACAGGCTTCCAGCCTGTGCCCGAACTTCTAGGGCGGGCTGTGCCCGCCAAATTTTGGCAGCCACAGGCCGCCCTAGACGACTGTCAAAAATGGCTCTCAAACCTGATGGCACAGGCGTCCCGCCTGTGCGTCGCAGTTTAAAGCTTTCGCTGAGAGGGCCCTTAATGGCGCAAGATTTTAGAAGGCGGTTTTCCGTCTTCTCTTTTCTGTTTTCTGTCTCTGTTAGTGACATGTCTCAGATTTTCCTTTTAATAAAAAATGTTCTTCATCTTTTGGCCTTTAAAATGTAGCCGCAAGCTTAAGCTTGCGAAAATCCTTAATAAAATGAGCGCAGGCTAAAGCCTGCGGCTACCAGAACATGTCGATTCTGGGGTGGGCCGTGCCTGGCCCCGAATTTTGCCGGCTACAGGCCGCTCTAGATGGCTATCTTTTCCGTCCATAAAAAATGAGTTGAGGCATTTCCACGTTGCCCATGAAGGGGATGGCAGCCTGGATGGTCTCCAGGCGCTGCAGCTCATAGCCCGGGAATTGCTCCTTTAATTCTCGGGGAGTGGGGAAATGGTGCACCAGTTTGCCGTCCGGGGTGGCGATGTCCACCAGGGTGCCGGGCTCCAGCTTCCGGGTCCCGGGCAGCATCACCCTGGCCGCGAACTCCCGGGGTGAGACATAAATGAACAGAGGCGCGCCACCCTTCAAGACCCGGTCCAGTTCCCGGCAATATCCCCGAAAAGCAGCGGCATCTCCGTGATTGATTACATTGATGCTGACGCCCAGATCGAAGCGGCGCCTTGCCAGGGGTAGACGGCGCAGATCGGCCTGGAGCAACGGAGCCGATAAGGCGGCGGCTTGGAGACGGCCCTTTAGAATCCGGAGCACCGAGGCCTCCCGGTCCACCCCCACCACCTGGAAGCCCTCCTGCGCCAGGGGTAGGAGGTGGCGGCCCACCCCGCAGCCGGCATCCAGCACCCTACGGCAGCCTGCCAGTCTTAGCTCCGGCAGCAGGGCCAGGAACTCCGGGTTGGGCTGAAGCCCTTGCATTTTGGGAGCTGCGAAGATTTCCCCCCAATCGGCCATGTCAGTCTCGCCTGAACAGGTTCTGGATATCAAGAAGGTTATCTATTCAAGTTCGCCCCGTCAATCTTCTTCTCTTATCAGGGGCTGCTGTTTATAATCACGGAGGCGTTGACTTCCAAAAAGCGAATAACTCCTCCGAGGTGAGACATGATTCCCCGATACAGCCGCAATGAAATGGCCCGCATCTGGAGCGAAGAGAACAAATATGCCAGTTGGCTCCGGGTGGAGCTGGCGGCCCTGGAAGCCATGGCGGAGTGCGGCATCATCCCCAGGGAAACGCCGGCCCGGGCCTTCATCAAGGCCGCCTTCGACGCGGAACAGATCCTGGCCCTGGAAGAAAAGACCCATCACGACGTGGCCGCCTTTGTGGACCAGGTGGCCGCCGGCCTGGGGGAGGACGGCCGCTATTTCCACTTCGGGCTCACTTCCTCGGACGTACTGGATACCGCCCTGGCCCTGCGCCTGCAAGAAGCCGCCGACCTTTTGCAAGCTGATCTGGATGAGCTGCTTGCGGTCCTGAAAGAGAGGGCCTATGAATTTAAGGACTTGCCCATGGTGGGCCGCACCCATGGGGTGCATGCCGAACCCATTACTCTGGGATTGAAATTTGCCTTGTGGTTTGCCGAATTCCAACGGCAACGCGCCCGTCTGGCGGCGGCCCGCCAAACTATCTCCGTGGGCAAGCTCTCCGGGGCCGTGGGTACTTTTGCCCACCTGCCCCCGGAGGTGGAGGCCAAGACCTGCGCCCGCCTGGGGCTTACCCCAGCGCCCATCTCCAACCAGGTGATTCAGCGGGACCGGCACGCCGAATACTTCCTCACCCTGGCCTTGATCGGCGCCAGCGTTGAGAAGGTGGCCCTGGAGATCCGCCACCTGCAGCGCACCGAGGTGCGGGAGGCCGAGGAGTTCTTCGCCGCCGGCCAGAAGGGCTCTTCCGCCATGCCCCACAAGCGCAACCCGATTCTGTCCGAGAACCTGTGCGGCCTGGCCCGGCTGCTCAAGGCCAATGCCCTGGCGGCCCTGGAAAACGTGCCCCTGTGGCACGAGCGCGATATCAGCCACTCCTCGGTGGAACGGCTCATCGCCCCGGACAGCACCATGCTCCTGGACTTCATGCTGGCCCGCCTGACCCGCTTGCTGAAGAATCTCACGGTTTACCCGGGAAATATGATCAAGAACCTCAACCTCACCCACGGCCTGATCTTCTCCCAGGGCCTATTGCTGGCGCTCATTGGTAAAGGCCTGAGCCGGGACGCGGCTTACCGGTTGGTGCAGCGCCCGGCCATGCAGGTCTGGGAGCAGGGAGGCGAGTTTGCCTCGTTGGTGCAGGAGGATGTGGAGATCGCCCGGCATCTGACCCCGGCGGAACTGGCGGTCATCTTCGACCTGGGCCGCTACTTGCGCCACGTCGATGCCATCTTCGCCCGGGTGTTTGGAGAGTGAGCAGTGAGCCTTGAGGGGCCGCGGTCAGGAGGCAGGTGCGATTCCGTAGCCGCAGGCTTTGCCCTGCGCCCGCCGATTTAGAGTCCAGGGGGAAGTAAGGCGCATTTAAAGATGGCGGGTTCCAGAACCGGCCGCTGCCCTGCTCATGCCTCCCGGCTCACTATTTTGATCAAAGAGGGAGGCTTAAGTTATATATGCCAGCTTTTTTCAAGATATGCCCCCAGCGAAAGCCCGGTGTGGGAAGATGCCATTATTCCTTTTTAAAGGGCCCGGCGTGGTCCCTTTTCCTTATGAGCGAACATTTGTCAGGAGGCCGCCATGCGATATGAAAATCTGCTCTATAAAACTGCGGGAGGGGTCGCCACCATTACCATAAACCGCCCTCAGGTCTTAAACTCACTTAACCAGGCGACCATCGGGGAGTTGACCAGTGTTCTCAAAGAGGCAGGAGACGACCCTGGGGTGCGGGTGGTTATTCTAACCGGGGCCGGAGAGAAGGCGTTCATTGGCGGGGCAGACGTAAAGGAGATGCATGACCGAGTTAAAGACGGTTCCTTGGCCTCGACTTCCGTTTCCTTCCGAAGTTCTCTGATCGAACCCTTCCTGAACCTTGGCAAACCGGTCATTGCCGCGGTCAATGGCTATTGTCTGGGTGGCGGGATGGAGATCCTGTATGCCTGTATCCTCGCCTACGCGGCAGAGGGGGCCAGATTTGCCCAACCGGAAGTTAATCTGGGCTTCAACCCCCTGGCGGGGGCAACTCAGCAGTTACCTTTGTTGGTGGGGAAGAAAAAAGCCATGGAGATCCTCCTTTTGGGGGAGATGTTCGATGCCGCCAGGGCCTTACGGCTGGGAATTATCAATGAGGTGGTGCCGGCCTCGACTTTAATGGAACGTGCGCAAGAGATCGCAACCCGGTTAGCTTCCAAGCCACGACTGGCACTAAGATACATTATAGACTGCGTTTGGCAGGCAGGCTACCTGACCCTGGAACAGGGCCTGGATATGGAGGCCAAATGCTACTCCCTCTGCTGCACGAGTCCGGATGTCATCCGGGGTTTAGAGGCTTTCCTGGAGAAGCGCCGGAAAAGGCAATAAGCAAGTTAACTTATTCAGACTTAAGGGCGTCTAATATAACAGATCGGTCATTTTCAAGGGCTAGTGTTTCGGCTCATTCCTGCGGTCGATAAGGCAGATTTACCCTTGATGGCGCGGCGAGGCGGAAAAAGAAACTCCGGAAAAGACTGATACCGCCATTTTTATGGCGAGCTTGACAAGGGCGACTATTGATATTAAGGTGGAAGGCTGGAAGCCACCAAAGAGATCATCGGGCAAACGAAAGACAACTTGCGAGGGTACCCATGAAAAGGCCAGTTCTTTTTCTGTTACTGGCAATTTTGCTGGCTGGAGGCGCGATCGGCGCGATGTCTGGACCTTCTTCCGCTCAGGAGGGTTATGAAGGCGGTCCACCCCCTGACCAGGGCTATCTACCCCCTGACCAGGGCTATCTACCACCTGACCAGGGCGGTCCACCCCCTGACCAGGGCTATCCACCCCCAGGCCAAGGCTATCCACCGCCTGGCCAGGGCTATCCACCCCCAGGCCAGGGCTATCCACCCACAGACCAGGGCTATCCACCCCCGCCCCAGAATATTTACGCGGCACCGTGGGTTGGGCCTTCTACGCCATGGGTCTTTTACAATGGTGATTGGTTTTTGAATGGAGTCCTGTATTACTTCTTCGGCCCTAGATATGGATTTGCACCCTATTACGCATATCCCTATGGCTATATTGTAAGACCCGGGGGCTGGTATGGGCCGCGCTGGAATGCGTGGTATGGGGGACATCCCACATACTGGAATAATTTTCAGAGACAGTATCCTTATTATCGCGGACACCAAATTGGTCGGCACTATGACCAGAATTTTTATAACCAGCATAATCGTGGCCAGGGGGGAGGTTGGAATCAAGGATTCCATGGGAGTCGTCCCTCTGGGACCACCGGTCCTGGAGGAGCTACCGGTCCTGGATTTCATCCCTCTGGGACTGCCGGTCCTGGATATCGTCCTTCCGGGGGTGCTGGTCCTGGATATCATCCTTCCGGGGGTGCCGGTCCTGGATATCGTCCTTCCGGCGGGGGTGCCGGTCCTGGATATCGTCCTTCCGGGGGTGCTGGTCCTGGATATCATCCTTCCGGGGGTGCCGGTCCTGGATATCATCCTTCCGGGGGTGCCGGTCCTGGCGGTCGTGGCCCTTTAACAACCCCTGGTGCTCGCCCTAAAGCTCCCGGTCCCGGCGGTGGTAAACCTGGGAAAGCTCCTTCTCATGAGGAAAAACATAAGTAGTAATTCTCCTACCGGTGCAAATTCCCAGATCGCTCTACCTGGGGCGATCTGGGATCATGTCGAAAGCGAAATCAAGGTCTCCCTTGTTTGACTCATTAAACCAACTACACTTTTTTACCAGTAGGGCGGGTTTAAAACCCGCCCCTACTTTATTGATTCAGAATTCAAATATTCCTCCAACTCTTTTCCAGCGAGTGTTTTTACTGTGTCTTCAATCATTTCAAGTGCGACAAACCCACCACGTGATGTAATAAATATCTCTTCTTCATCTGTCAGGTTTCGCCCAAGACGCTTTTGGCATTCCCGTATAATTGAATTATGCCAATTTATCACTAATTTCTCATTATTCATTGCTTACTTCTTACAATAATTAGGTTGGTCCGCATAAGATTTAAGTCAGAGTTCCGGCCACCCAGCACATCAGGATATCCTCTTGGAATTTTCATTAAAGGCGAGTTAGAGAATTTTCTCGCCCGTTTTGAAACGCTCTTGTTTGCAGTTTATCAGCCCGACTAAACTTCATCAATATCGCCGTATATTTCAGATCAGAGGCTTTAGACGGTTTG
This sequence comes from Desulfobaccales bacterium, assembly GCA_050014275.1. GTDB lineage: Bacteria > Desulfobacterota > Desulfobaccia > Desulfobaccales > 0-14-0-80-60-11 > JAPLJC01. Next base: position 7,531 of record JBEKDQ010000101.1, read on the forward strand.
ATTTTGACTTAATGATAATTATCTTGTAAACGAATAATTAAAATAACCCTTTCCAGGCCGTGGGTATCTTCAGCCTCCAATCCCTCGAACCAGGTGCCACGGCGGCGATACCAGCCCTCGCCCCTGGGGCACGCTCACCGTCATCGAGACGCATTCTAATCAAATTATAACTTGAAGCCCGCGAGGAAATAGGGTATTTTAAAAAGCACCTAAGCATATTCCAGCCAATTTCTGCAAACCCTGACCTTGGGCAGACTCCCGTGTCTTCACCGTAAAAGTTCTGGCGCTTCAGGAATTAAGAGAGGCCCCTTTTGTGGTGCTCCCTCGGCAAAGAGACGAGGGACCAGGGCCCCGTATTGCCGATTACTTTCCTGACCTCAGGGGTCGTCGCGGGAGATGGGACTGGAAGCTATGGCAAGACCTGATGTTACTTTCTCCCTGAGCTAAGCCGGTCTACTCAAGTTATTGGAAATACTAGCTTATTAGCTATGCTCAGATGACCTTTGTGATAAATAAGGGTTTTTATATGGCTGGCAAAAATGCCATATTCTTGCGAGGCGTTAAATCATGAACCAAGAATTGACGGATCTCTTAGCACCGGAAGTATCTGCCGCAATATTTGAGTGCAGCGGCGCCAGAATAGAGCCGGAGGTTGCCGCGGATCTATGGCCCAGGATTTTGCAACATAAATGGCTCATGTCTGAAAAACTCGGCCGAGATGTGGGCCAGCGGGTCGCGTGCATCGACTTCCTGGAAAATATGGATCAAGCTCGGGAGGAATACCTCGCCTATCAACAGCAAGACCTTTTAAAGGAAATGGGCGCTCT
>JBEKDQ010000102.1:0-8283 GCA_050014275.1 Desulfobaccales bacterium
CGCCGATGAGCACCGGGTTGTTCTTGGTGCGCCGGGACAGTACCTGGATGATGCGCCGGATTTCGCTGTCCCGGCCGATGACCGGGTCCAGCTTGCCGCTGCGGGCCATTTCCGTCAGATCCTTGCCATATTTCTCCAGGGCCTGGAACTTCTCCTCCGGGGCCTGGTCGGTAACCCGCTGGGAACCCCGCAGGTCCGCCAGGCCCTTGAGGATGGCCTCGGGGGTGAGCCCCTGGGCCTTGAGCAGCCTGCCGACATCGCTGGCCTTGTCCGCGGCCAGGGCCCAAAGCAGGTGCTCGGTGGAGACGTAGTCGTCCTTCATCTGCCGGGCTTGCTTCAAGGCCTCGTCCAGGGCTTTATTGGTACCGGGAGAAAGGTAGATCTGGGCTTCGCCGCTCACCCGGGGCAGCCGGGTCAGCAGGTCATCCGTCCCCTGGAGGAGCTTTTGGGGATCGGCTTCCAATTTCTTCAGGAGGGGCTGGATGAGCCCCTCCTCCTGGGCCAGGAGGGTCCTGAGCAGGTGGGCCGGCTCCAACTGGTTGTGGCCCAACTGCCGGGCCAATTCCTGGGCCCCCTGCAGGGCCTCCTGGGCCTTATAGGTCAATTTGTCAATGGGAATCAATTTTCTGCCTCCGTATCGGTAGGGACGGACCCATGTGTCCGCCCTGTTTGAGGGCGCACCCGCGGGTGCACCCCTAAAATACCTATTGATACCTGAGAGCTAACAAGAAGTAATTATTGCTAAATGGTAAGCATCTAATTTTGCCTGTCAAGGAAAGCCACGGTGGTACTTGGGTACAAGCGTCCAGCCCGGGAAAATGTATTTGACGAAATTAGTTTTTGAGATTAATATAAAATTGATATGAAAAACATTCTTTATTTAGCCAGATTTCAACTAATTAGCTGCTATTTTATTAATAGTCCATCAATAATTTCTTAAGCCAGTTAGCCTTGACGGCGGGGCAGGTCGCCAACTTTTATCTAGTCCTGAAGTTTCTGCAGGCGAGGCATCCGGCTCACCTACAGGATAGCCGCCCCCGGCTGTTCTGGGAGCCGCAGGCTTTAGCCTGCGCCTGCAGCGGAAAGATGTCGTTCCAGCAGACATCCATTCTGGTTCCCAAGCTGAACTTGGGAACCAGAATAGAGTTGCTGAACAATTGTGACCTCCATTAATAATTTATGAAACTCATCGCCCTCATCCCGGCCCGCTACGGCTCCAGCCGGTTTCCCGGCAAGCCCCTGGCGCCCATTTTGGGAAAGCCCCTGATTCAGCGGGTCTGTGAGCAGGCCCGGCTGGTTAAGGGGCTGGACGAACTCTGGGTGGCCACCGACGACGAGCGCATCCGGGCCTGCGTGGAGGGCTTCGGGGGCCGGGCGCTGATGACCCGAGCCGACCACCCTTCGGGCAGCGACCGCCTGGCTGAGGCGGCCCAGCTTCTGGGGTTGGCCCCGGCTGACCTGGTGATCAACATCCAGGGGGACCAGCCGGTCTTTCCCCCGGAGCTCATCGCCCAACTGGCCGCTCCCCTGAAGCGGGACCCGGAGATGGTCATGGCGACCCCGGCCCGCAAGCTTACCGACCCTAAGATTGCCGCCGACCCCAATGTGGTCAAGGTGGTCTTTGACCGCCGGGGCCGGGCCCTTTATTTCTCCCGCAGTCCGCTGCCCTGCTGGTTTTTGGTCAGTCACGCCGCCCCCCGCTATTTTTACCGGCACCTCGGCATCTATGCCTACCGGGTGAGTTTTCTTAAGGAGTTCGTGCACCTTCCCCCGGGGCGCTGGGAGCAGGCGGAGAAACTGGAGCAGCTCCGGGCCCTGGAGCACGGTTTTCCCATCCACATCGTGGAGACCCAGGGAGACACCCTGGAGGTGGACACCCCGGCGGACCTTCTCCGGGTTGAGGCCTATTTTGCCGCCGGCTCCCCATTTGAGCCGGAGGGGGGCGGCATGCGACGCCCTTTGCCTGATAAGAAATAGCCTAGTTTAAGAAAGGTCAAATCCATGGAATATTTTACCACAGCAAGAGGGAGGAGAAAGGTATGTCCGAATCCATGACAGTCGAGACCATAGTCGAAGCAGATTGGTTATTGAAGGGCTTCTGGACAAAGCTACGGTTCCCTATAAAAACGGAAAACGGTGGCTGGTCGGATATTGACATCCTATGTTACGAGCCAGAATTGCGCGAACTTGTCATTTCCGAGTCAAAGGTTCGTGGTCCCAAAAAAGCTATCTATGCTTTTACGAAGGAAACACAAAAGAAACACAGCAATTTCGTTAAATATGAGGAAAAGGACTACTTGAGCTTTTTACGGCACATCAAGTTGGCGTGTACAGACGGCACGATATTTGCCCATTTTGATAAAATGGTGAATAAACTAATTATCCAACTCGTTAGCAACTATTTTATACCGAAAGAAATTAGGCTTGACGAAGAGGAAGCTGTGTTGAAGCGAGTCCGTAAAGATGTTCCTGTGAAGGTCAAGTTGGAAGTAAAGTTGGAAAACACGCTTGATATATTATCACGTATAATCGAATTGGAGAATGAAAATAAGCAAGGCCGACGATACGGGCATCCCGTCATTGACATGGCTCGCGAGTTGAACCGTTATATGCACCCAGAAATCCGAAACGCTGGCAGAGGTAAAGCAACAGCTGATATAAAAAAAGTGTTTGTTAAAGAGTTATGTGACGCTCTGGGCATTTCGGTGGCATCCCAAAAAGAAAGCTTATCAAAGTGTTTTCGGAAACCGTAATTACGAACGATATCTTTATCTGGCGGGGTCGGCCGGGGAAGGAGCGGCGGCCGTCTGGGCTCTCGCGGCGGTCCGGGCGAACTTGCCGAATTTGTCGGCCAGATAGGGGCTCAGGCGCCGGGCCGCGATATCGGCAAACACTTCAGCCCCGGCATTGGAAAAATGCATCAGGTCGTAATAATCCCGGGAACTCTTGGGCATCTCCCGGGCCTCATCGATCACCAGAAGGTGCTCTTCGGCCCCCACCCGGCGGGTCACGTCGTTGTAAAGCTCCAGAACCTGCCAACCCACCTCGCCGTTCATGCCGTTGGCCACCACGATCTTGCCCAGATCGAGGCCGGTCAGGTCGTCGGTGGCCTTGCCATAGACCACCGGCTGGGTGAGGAGCACCGGGACTATGTGGTTATCCCGGGTGATCTTCAGAAGCCGCCGCAGCCGCACCTCATAGGCCGGCACGTACTTTTCCGCATGGGTCTTAAGAAGCGCCGCCCTTTCCGCCTCCGACAACTCCAGTTGCGGCAGGGTCGTCAGATCCAGTTCCCCCATGTCTCGCTGCCCGATGGCCTGCACCGATTTGGGGAAAGCATAGCGACACAGGTTCAAGGCCATCGAGGCCACTTCGCTGCGGTAAGCCAGGGCCGCGAGAAACTTGTCCAGGGAGCGGAAACTGATCTTGGTGTCCATGCGGGTGTCGAATTCCCGGGGACTGCTGACCCCCACTTCATTGATGCCGATCAGAAAAATCGCTACCTTCGGCTTCAATGTGCCGATAAAGTTGTGCATCAAAATGTAATGGCCGTAGGTAGATTGGCCGCAAAATCCGGCATTGTCGAGCCACAACTTGTTAAAGTCGTGCTGCAACTTGACCCCCAGCACGTGCGGCCAGGTCTTGTCTGCGGCGATTTCCAGACACTCGGTGGTGCTGCCGCCCACCGTGACCACGGTCAGCCAGTCGGCGAAATCCTTGGGAGGCTCCGGACCCTTAAACCCCAAGGAATTATTATGATGCACTACCAGGGCGTCGATTTTGGTGCAGTTATAATGATATAGTATCTCGGTTTTATTAACCGGCAATATTATATTGTCGCCTTTAATTCTAAATCCCAAAGGATTGTAGAACCGCAAGGAAACTTCACAGATACTCAGCGCCAAAATTAAACTGATAAATATCAGGGTTAGATTTTTACCGAGATTCTTTAATCTTGTCGATCTGGTTACTTGGGGCGCATTGCCTTGAGACATATTTATCCGGCTCCTGTTATCCTAAATTTTCGCCAAATCATCGCCGGATTGTCAATGAAAAACTTCCTTGCTAAACAAAAGCAAAAACCCATAATCGTGGGGGCGACAGTGGCACCGGCTTCCAGCCGGTGATGGGGTCGCCCGGGAGTGTACCTCTGCCAGGCATAGCAGAGATAATCGGCGGCCACAGGCCGCCCTATTCGTTTTGCGTTTTCCGTTTTCAGTTTTCCGCGAAAGGCAAAGGCCAAATCAAAGTCAAAGCCCCATTAGCAGAGACGGAAAACGGTAAACGGTAAACGGTAAACCGGGCCACCCGGTGGGTCGCCCCTTACAAAAACGCCTAACTCTCACTCCTTGCCAGCCGGGGCTGATTCGACTATAGTGCCTGAGTGGAGTAAGAGGCTTGCCAGGAACGGGACAGACCCCCATGCCACCAGCTCCTCAGGCTTCTCCAGGCGTTCACCCATGATGTCCTTTGCCAGACGAAAAATCTCGCCCGTGGTCATCTCAACCGCCCTGGGCCAGGCGGGACGGGGCATCTTTCCCTATACCCTGCTGCCGGGCTACCGCCGCCTCCTCCTGGTGGTAAAGGAAACCGGCGCCACGGTCTTCACCAAGTCGGCCACCCGTTTCCCCAGGCGGGGCAATTTTATCCCCGCCAATCCTCTCACCTGGAAATACCTTCGCCGGCTGCCGGAGATGGGCATGCTCAACGCCTACGGCCTCACCAACCGGGGGGTGGCGGCCTGCTCCCAGGATATCCGGCGCTCCTGCGAGGCCGGAATCAACGTCGTCCCCAACCTTTACCCCGAATTCATCAAAGGGACGGAGACCGCCATCCGGGAGACCCTGGAGGCCCTGGATATTTATCGGGAGAGCCTGGGTCCGCACTTTTGGGCCCTGGAACTCAACTTCTCCTGCCCCAACTCCCAGGAGGAGATCGCCCAAAACCTCCAGCAGGGCGTAATCTGCTGTCAGCAGGTTCGGCTGCGATATCCCGAACTTTTTTTGATCGCCAAGATCAGCATTTGCCACCCCTACGAGTTTTCTCAGGAGCTGGAAAAAATTGGGGTCGCCGCCATCCACGCCATCAACACCATCCCCTATGAAATCATTTTTCCCCCGGATCGCTATCCCTCCTCGCCGCTGGGGGCGGTGGGAGGCGGCGGGGTCTCCGGCGCCCCAGCCTGGGCCGCAGCCTATGAATACAATCGGGGGCTGCGCCCTCAGGTGGGCTGTTTTTTGATCATGGGCTGCGGGGTGCGCCGCCGCCAGGACGTGCAACGCTACTTCGAGATCGGCGCCGACGCCGTCAGCCTTTGCACCCTGGCCCTGCGGGATTGGCGGGAGGCGGCCGACATTATCCGGTCTTATTAACGGGGCGGAAACAGACCCAGTCGTTCATTGCGGCACTAAATTGATCTGTTGCTGGCCCCGGAGACTGGCATTGGGGGGCCGGCGTTCCTATAATGCTTATATTACTAATTTCCAGCGCAAATCCAGTTAGACTTGGGGGCGTCGCAGTCACCCCAATCGTTCGCGGCCGCATCAAAGTTAGAGGGAAGAGATCAATATGTCGCAGTTTCCGGATCGGGAAGGGATTGTGCAACTGCCGCCGTGCACCGCCGCCTGTCCAGTGGGCACCGACGCCCGGCGTTACGTGGGCCTCATCTTCCAGGGGCGCTATGAGGAGGCCATGGAAGTGATCACGGCGAACAACGTGATTGCTTCGGTGTGCGCCTATATCTGCGCCCACCCTTGTGAAGACGCCTGCCGCCGGCAATACCTGGAAGGCCCCCTGGCCATACGCGCCCTGAAGCGCTTTGTCATGGACAATACCCGGGAATACCGGCGGCGCAACTACCGCCGGGCCACCCTGAACCGGCCCCAGCGGGTGGCCATTGTGGGCAGCGGCCCCGCCGGCCTGGGGGCGGCCCGGGAGCTGCTGCTCCAGGGGTATCCTGTGACCCTGTTCGAGCGGGATTCGGAACCGGGGGGCATGCCTATGCACACGGTGCCCAAGTTTCGGCTCCCCCGGGCGGTGGTCTGGGAGGACCTGAACGAATTGGAGGCCCTGGGAGCCCAGTTTCGCACCGGCCAGGGCTGGGGTCGGGATTTTTCCCTGGGGGATCTGAAAGAACAGGGCTTTGCCACGGTGCTGTTGGCCATCGGCTTGCAGCAAGGCCGTGATCTGCCGGTTCCCGGGATGGACGCCGCCGGCGTTTATCTGGCCCTCCCCTTCTTACGCCAGGTGGCCCAGGGACAAATCCCGCCACTGGGGCGGCGGGTCTTGATCGTGGGCTGCGGCAACGTGGCCATGGACGCGGCCCGGGCGGTGAAGCGTCTGGCGGTCCCGGAAGTCTTGATGATCTGCCTGGAGGCCCCCCACCAGTTGTTTGCCTCGCCGGTGGAAACCGAACGCACCAAGGACGAAGTCATCGACCTCATTTACCAGTGGGCCCCCAAGGTGGTCCAGGCGGAGGGGGGCCGGGTCCAGGGGCTGGAATTGATCGCCTGCACTTCCCTGTTCGATGAATCGGGGCGGTTTGCTCCCAAGTATGATGAGTGCAAGACCCAACGCCTGGCCGCGGACACCCTGATCTTCGCCATCGGCCAGGGGGCGGAGTTGGACGCCGCCCGGCAAGAAAACCTGGTGGAGGGAGGGAGGTTACTGGCGAACCAGCAAACCATGGCGACGACGCGGCCCGGGGTCTTTGCCGGAGGGGCTTTTCTGGCCGGGGAGATCTTCAGCGGGCCGACCCTGGCGGTGGCCGCCGCGGCCAGCGGCCGCCGCGCCGCGGCGGCCATCGATCATTTTCTCCGCACCGGCCGCTACCTGACCGTGAGCGAGGACTGTCCCCGCCCCGTCTCCAAGTTGCCCGCGGCGCAGGCCGCCAAGATTTGCCGGGTCCCCGGCCGCCCCCTTAAAGAGCGCCTGGTGGCCGAGCGCCTGCGGGATTTCGACAGCGCCGAACTGGTCTATGAGGAGCCTGACGCCCTGATCGAGGCCCGGCGCTGCCTTCACTGCGGCCGGGGGGCGGAGGTGATTGACCACAAATGTATCCGTTGCCTCACCTGCGTGCGTTGTTGCCCCTTCGGGGTGCCCTACATGGAGAATCAGGCGGTCTTTCCGGAAGAGACCTGCATCGCCTGCGGCTTCTGCGCTTCCCAGTGCCCGGCCTACGCCATCAATATCCGGCGCCTTAAACCCGCGGCATTGCGGCGCCGCCTGGAGGAAATCCTGCTGCCGGGCCCCCGCCCGGTGGTCTTCGCCTGCCTGCGGGGCATCTCCCGCCGTACGGAGCTGGAGGCGCCGGACATAGTGTGGTGGGATTGCCTGAAACTCCTGCAGCCGGAAGACCTCCTGGCCCCCTTTGAGCTGAAGGCCACTGCCCTGGTCCTCCGGGAATGCCGCCAGGACTGCCGCCTGCAAGCCGCCGACTCCTGGCTGCGGCGGGTGGTCCGGCACGCCAACGAGACGCTGGTGACCGTCGGCCTGGGGGCGCGGATCCACTTCGAGGAAGAGCCCGAGGCTGCCGCTCCCAATCCTTAAGAACTCCTTTCCCAGGCCTGCCGGAGAGCACTCGATTCCTTCAATTTCTCCCCCTTGCCGGCCCCGCTGGCGCGCATTTAGCCAAAAGGGCAAATAGTGCAAGTTATCCGCTATCTTAAAGTCCTTGCTCATCCTAAGCTATTCAAAACTAATGAGGTTTCGCCCAGTAGTGTCCGGCAAGGTTTTTGCTATGAGGCAGGCAGTAGGGATTTGTTTGAACTTAGCTATGCCCCCTATCTGAGCAATTCATGGAATTTACAAGCTATTTCCCTCTCCCCTCGCAGGGGAGAGGGGATCTATTGCATCGATATAATATGTTGATATCGCTGAAATTACAATGACATAGAGTTTAACTGCGAGATAGTGTAATCTTCCCCTTGCAATTTTGTTGCCGGACACTATTATGTTTCGCCACCCCTGAGATTATTAGCGCCGCCCAATGGGCCGCGGGGCGCCGTTTCACGCCCACCGGTACGGTAGCCGCAGGTTTTACCTGGTGGGGCGGCCCTGCGGGCCCGCCAGATAAGGCCCCCGCCTATCGCAGGAAGGACGCCTGCCCCACTGGCTGCAAAGATAATGCTCAGAATGAGATTTTTGGGCAGACTGGGGTTTTGCAATAGCTTCTAGTACTACTGCGTTAAGTATTGACAATAATTCTCTCCTATGCGAGCATGGGTCGCATGGACAGAGAAGAATTGCTCGAGGCCCGTGGTCGCCTGGAGGCTTTTCTTGAGC
>JBEKDQ010000103.1:0-8237 GCA_050014275.1 Desulfobaccales bacterium
GCCCAGGAAACCACCATGTCTCTTGTCAACATTAACTTTGACTACCATTCACAATCAAGCGTATCTTAAACTAAGATACAAGGGTTAGGGTGAGGGGGAATCTAATCTCTTTTCCGCTCCCCTTAATAAAAAGTATCATTCACCGAGAATCGCGATGTCTAAGCTGAGCTCCATAAAAACCGCACGGAAGCTTTTAAAAAAGCATGAGCTTTCCGAACTGCGGGCTGCTATCAACTATATAAATGCTTTTTACGGAAAACGGTTTGTTCTAAAAATTGGTGGTTCTATCTTAGATGATTTGAGCCTTTTGCCTTCACTTGTTGAAGATGTGATTTTTTTGAAAAAAGTGGGTATAGATGTGGTCCTGGTCCATGGAGGCGGTTGCCATCTTAACCAGGCCATGCAGGAAAAAAATCTAAAAATTAATAAAATTCGGGGATTGCGGGTAACCTCGGCAGAAGTGCTGGAATTGGCCGCCAGGGTTTTCGCCGAAGTTAGCCAGGAAATAAAGACGGAAATTGAAAAGCGTGGATATCATTGCATAATCTTTGGGCGGGAGACCGGCCTGGTAAAATCGGAGCGGATAGATTTGCCGGAATTAGGTTTTGTGGGGGTTCCCCGGGCCGTTGAGGTTGCGTTATTAGATAACCTGGCGGATAAGGTTATCCCCATAGTATCAGCAGTGACCGCCGGGACCGAGCCTGGTGATCTGGGCTTTAATGTTAATGCGGACGATGTTGCCGGTATCCTCGCCTCTAGCCTCGCTGCGGAAAAATTGATCCTGATGACCGACGTGGAGGGCGTTTTGGATGAAAACGGCTCGCTGCTCTCGACCCTGAGCGTGAGTCAAGTTGAGGCCTTGATCGAAAAGAAGATAATTCATGGTGGCATGATACCCAAGGTGGAAACTTGTCTTAACGCCTTAAAAGGTGGAGTGCAAAAGTGTCATATTGTCAAAGGCAGTAGTCACTCTTTTATTGATGAGATTTTAACGGATGAAGGGGTGGGAACGGAATTCATCAAGGATGACTTGGCTAAGGAAGCCGCCAGGTAAGCGCCTGCTAATTCCGACGTATCCCATATTTTTCAAGAAGACCATGATCTGGCATAAAGGCTTTATTAGGGCTTTTAATGATGCATTTAGTTTACCAGACAAAGCGCTTTGAAGCCAAATCCTCACCGACCAAAGGAGATTAAAAAATGCCACAACAAGTTACAGATGTGGACCTATTGAGAAATTATCTTCAAGGAGTAGTCGGCAGAGCAGACCATCATGCTCCAAATATAAACGAAGTAGCTCTGGCAATTGCTGGCGCAGTTATTTGGCGAAAAGATGATGAACCAATAGAAGTTATGGTAAGAGAAGGAGAAATGAAAAATGTTCTTTGGTTTAAAGTCGGAGGCATCCGATATGCGCTTTCATATAACCATGAAACCGGAGAAATATAGCTAAGACAAGGTGGTGTCCAAGGAAATGTAGTAGGTAATTTTTCAAATACTACTACCAATAAAGTAATTAGGGATATTTTTGATAATTTATAGGAACAATATCATATCCATTGGGAGGTTATATGGATGATAGAGTTAAATAATTAAAGACGCCGGAGGAATGTGACAATTCCATAAGCAACGTCAAGACGAAGCATCCAGAGCTTGCACGACAAGCACACCGCCGAAAAGTTGAGCTACTGGCTTCCGCATATGGATCCCAGAAAGCTGCAGAAATAGAAGCATTACAGGCCATATATGCCTATGAAGAAGTTTTATTCGCAAGGTATTGCCGTAAAACACACGCGTCGAGAACATGGCAGATGGTAAAGAGCCATGGAATTATTGGAGCAGTAGAGAGAGCCGTGAACAGGAAGGATGAAACGGTTGGCTTCACTGCGCTGGTTGAGATGGGCATGCCGGATTTTGCATTTGAGGCTATAGTTGTTCGCTACCCAGAGCTTTTTAGTCAAGAAGCCGTAGCACGATCTAAGCTGAGACTCGAGGCATGGAAGCATATCTAAGAGGAGTGGGCATCCTATTAAAATAAAAAACTGGACAGAATGAAGCAATGATTGAATTTAGGATTAATGAAAATGGCGTTCTGGAGGTAGGCCAGGTTGATATTCCTCCAACTGTCTACCTTGACCATTGGGCATTGCGTATGTTCTCCGAATCACAGGCGCTATCAGATCGATTGACAGCGGCTTTGAAACAAAGGAATGGTACGTTAGCACTCTCTTGGTTGAATTTGGCTGAGTTCACCAAAGTAGCTGATGAAGGGCAGGCTAGCAAAGCAGAGGCCCTCCTTGAAAAAATTCTCCCCAACATTTTCTTTTTAGAGGTTGATTTTGGTGAGGTTATCCGACGAGAAGATAATCTTCTTGCCGACGGCAAGGTTATCCCCCCTCATTTTGACTTTGATCTCCTAAGAATGTTCAGCCAAATGAAGCCAAATTCACTTAATCCCTTTTCAGCTCATGGCCTGTTTAAAATTATACAGGGCCAGGTTTCCACACGCTTTGATGGTTTGGCAGATACAGGTGTGGGTCGTATTGAAGCCCTGCGAGCAAAATATGCAGGCACCTCAGCTGTCAAACGATTGCCGTCCGGCCCACCGATTCAACGTGGGACTAGGTTTATTTTTCGAGAGCTTGTCCGTGCCCTTATCATGGATAAAGGAACAAAAATCACTAGGAACCAAGTGATTGACTCATTTCACGCCGTAGTTCCAATCGCTTATTGTGATTTTGTACTTTTAGATAAATATTGGGAAGCCCAAATTGATCGTGTGCGCTCAAGATTTGGGAAAGCAGGGATGGCCGTGCCGACCGCAAGAGTGTTTTCTGCCAAGGCGGATGGTTTAAAAATCGATTCATCAGGGAACTAGAGTGAATATGGATTGGCCACCCGAGGGAGTTATTCCCATTTAAGAAAAGAGAACTGTAGGTAGTGCAGAACTTGGCGGAGGCGGAGGGATGAAGCGGCAAGAGATTTTATCGCTCCTGGCCCGGCATCGGGACGAACTCCGGGAATATGGGGTGGAAAGCCTGGCCCTTTTCGGTTCGGTGAGCCGGGAAGAGGAAACGGCGGAAAGCGATATCGATATCCTGGTGGAGTTTTCCCGGCCGGTGGGAATGTTGGCCTTTTTACGCTTGCAGCATCGGCTGACGGAGATTTTGGGGAGGCGGGTCGATCTGGTCACCCCCAAGGGCCTGAGGCCAGCATGGCGGGAGCGTATTTTGAACGAGGCCGTCCGTGCCGTCTAGAGACTGGAAAATCAGGATAACCGACATACTGCAAGCCATCATAGAAATTCTGGAATTGACTGAAGGCATGACTGTCGCTCAATTTTCCCGGGACACCAGGACAGTTAAGGCGGTGCTTTACAATTTTGCGGTCATCGGCGAGGCGGCCCGCCATGTGCCCATTGAAGTGAGAGAAGCCTGGCCTGCGGTTCCCTGGAGGGAAATGGGCGATATGCGGAATGTTGTCATCCATGAATACTTCGGAGTCGATCCTGAAATCCTGTGGGAAACGATCCGGCAGGAGCTTTCTCCCTTAACGCCGCAGTTGAAAGAGATACTGAAATAGGGAAGGCTCAATGAACAATTTTGAGGTCGTGGTTCTTTTCAGGGTCCCTCTTCTTTCAAAACTGTCCGTATCGCCATGTTAATAATGGGATGGATAAAGAGATTAAATTCCCCCTCACCCTGACCCTCTCCCCCATCGGGGGAGAATGGATTAAATGAAACCTCCATAATTAATCAATTTTTCGCCCTTGGTAATAACGTGCCGCTCTGAGGAAATTTTGCGCAAGAGGCCCAAATCCGAGCAGGGCCGCGGCGCCCGCGCCCTGGCCCTGGATATCCTGGCCGCGGCCTCGCGGCAGGAAAGTAGGTCGGTGGAGGAACTGCTGGCCGCCACCCTCAAACGGCAGCCCCAACTGCTGCGGCCGGAGAGGGCCTTGATGCTGGAACTGGTCCAGGGGGTGAAGCGCTGGGAATTGAAACTGGACTATTTCATTTCCCAGCTTTCCGCCATGCCGCTGCCGAAACTGCACCCCTTAGTCCTTTTGATCCTGCGCCTGGCCACTTATCAGATCCTGATGCTGGACCGGGTGCCGGCCCGGGCCGCGGTCCACCAGGCCGGTCTGGAGGCCAAGGCCCGGCGCTTGCCGCCGGCTTACGGGGGCTTCATCAACGCGGTGTTGCGCCGCCTGGCCGCGGGCGACCTGCCCCCCCTACCGGAGCGCCAGGCCGATCCGGTGGCCGCCCTGAGCGTGGAACACTCCCACCCCCCCTGGCTGGTACGGCGCTGGCTGGAGCGCTGGGGCCTGGAGCAGACCGAAGTCAGGCTGGCCGCCAATAACCGCCTCCCTCCCCTCACCATCCGGGTTAACACCCTGAAGACCAACCCGGCAACCCTCAGGGCCCGGCTTAGCCGGGAAGGGGTGGAAGCCCAGCCCTGCCGCTTCTCTCCGGTGGGGCTGCGGCTAACCTGGCTTGGGGTCCCACCGCTGGAGCTCCCTTCTTATCAAGAGGGGCAGTGGCTGTTTCAAGATGAGGCGGCGCAACTGGTCAGCATGCTGCTACCCCCTGAGAGAGGGCGGCTGCTGGAATTGGGCGCCGGCCGGGGAGGCAAAACCACCCATCTGGCCGAGTTGTCTGGCAATGCCGGCCTGATCCTGGCTCTGGAGTTGCATCAGGGGAGGCTCCGGGAACTGCGGGGCTCGCTCTGGCGTTGGGGGGTGAGCGCCGCCCAACCCATCCGGGCTGACGCCAGCCGCGTCCTGCCCCTGAGAGATGGGGTCATGGACGCCGCGGTGCTGGACGCCCCGTGCTCCGCCCTGGGTATCCTCAGGCGCCATCCGGAAATCAAGACCCGCCTCAAGGAAGCCGATTTGGCCACCTTTCCGCCCCGGCAGCGGGCTATGCTTGAAGCCGCGGCCACGGCCCTGAGACCCGGCGGCCACCTCCTCTATATCACCTGCACCGAGGAGCCTGCCGAAAACCAGGAGTTAATCGAGTCCTTCCTGGGGGCCCACCGGGAGTTTCGCCTGGGGACCGACCCCCAGCTCCTGCCGGCTCCCGCCCGGCACCTGGTGCAGCCGCCGGGGTGGTTCTGCTCCTTAGGCGCGGACGATCTGGATGGTTTTTTCGCGGCGCTCCTCACCAAAACTTAGGGGGAGATCCCAGGTGGCATCTGCCAGCCGTGACCCGGCGTGAATAATTGGTGGTACAGGCGTCTCGCCTGTGCGGACTGAGTGGCGGGCGAGATGCCCGCCCCACCTTCTCATAATTTACGGTGGCCAAAGGCCCATGAAAGGTTGTTCTGAAAAGTTCCTGAATATGTGGGATATACACCCTCGGGCAGCCGGGTTCCCGCGCCAGCCGGGGGCGGCGGCGCCACATTTTCATGATTTACGGGTGAACTGAAGGCTCATGAATTACTGCTTGGGCAACATATCGGAATTTAAAAATCTAATTTTTTGATCAAGCCTGCAAAGCATGAGCTTTGCCAAAAAATGGGTTCCCAAGCCGGAGCTTGGGAACCAGAAAAAAAAAGACTATAATAGCTGTCGCTTAAATTTTCCCCTGGGCGGGACATCATAAGACTTTTTCTCCGGCTTGCCTTAAGGTATATTCGCTGCATCACCCGCGGTTAATGGGGGGGGGGAAAAAATGGCAGTTCGCTTGGAAATCGGCTGGCGGCCGGAGCTGCCGGACGCGGAAGGGGAGGGGGTGCGTCGCCAGGCACGGGAGTATTTCGGCCTGGAGATCGACCGGGTTCGGGTGCTGCGGGTCTTAATGCTGGACCTGGACTTGCCCACCGGGAAATTGGAGGAGGTGCGAGGCGAGATCTTCACGCACCCCGCCACCCAGACCTCGGGCTTCCGGCCTCTGGCCCAGGCCTTCGACTGGGCGGTGTGGGTGGGCTTCAAGCCCGGGGTGCGGGATAATGCCGGGGCCGTGGCCCGGGAGGCCATTGAGGCCTATCTGGGACGCTCCCTGGCGCCGGCGGAGGCGGTCTATACTTCCAAGCTTTTTCTTTTTTCCGGGGAGACCCTGGACCGGGAGCGCATGGCCCAGGTGGCCCGGGAACTGCTAGCCAACGACATGATCCAGGAGTTCCGCCTCTTCTCCTGGCAAGATTGGGACCCGGAAACGGGGGTGGGTATCATACTGCCCCGGGTAGAGCTGACGCACTCCCCTGAGGTGGCGGTGTTCGACCTCAGTTCCCTGGAGACCTTACGGGAGTTGAGCCGCCAGCGCTATCTGGCGCTCAGGGACGCGGACCTGCCCATCATCAGGGATTACTTCCGGCGCCCGGAAGTCCAGGAGCGCCGGGCCGCGGTGGGATTGGGGCCTCCCACCGACGTAGAGTTGGAGTACCTGGCCCAGGCCCGTAGCGACCATTGCAACCACAACACCTTCCGGGGGCTGTTCCACTTCCGCGACCCGGCCAGCGGGGAACACCTGGTGGTGGACAACCTGTTTAAGACCTGCATCGAGGCGCCCACCCGGGAGATCGCCTGGAAGAAGGCGTGGGTGGTCTCGGTGCTGTGGGACAACGCCGGGGTGGGGCAGTTCGACGATGAATTCTCCTATGTCATCAAAGGGGAGACCCATAACTCTCCCTCCAACCTGGAGGCCTACGGCGGCGCCCTGACGGGGATCGTCGGGGTCTACCGGGACCCCATGGGCACCGGCAAAGGCGCCCGGCTCATTGGGGGGATTTACGGCTTTTGCGTGGGCCCCCGGGATTATCCCGGCCCGTTGCGGCCCCGGCTCCACCCCCGGCGCCTGCTGGATGGGGTTATCGCCGGGGTTAAGGACGGCGGCAACAAGAGCGGCGTACCCACCATCAACGGGGCCCTCTATTTTGATGAAAGCTACCTGGGCAAGTGCCTGGTATTCGTGGGGGCCGTGGGTCTGTTACCCAAACAGGTCAAAGGGGAGCCGGCGGCCAAGAAGGCGGCTAAGCCCGGCGATCTCATCTTTATGTGCGGCGGCCGGGTGGGTAAGGACGGGATCCACGGAGTCACGGCCTCTTCGGAGGTGGCCTCCCTGGGCACCCCGGCGGGCCACGTACAGATCGGCGACCCTTACACCCAGAAGAACATGGAGGATTTTCTGCAAGAGGCCCGGGACCAGGGGTTCATCACCTTCATCACCGATTGCGGCGGCGGCGGTCTCTCTTCGGCAGTGGGCGAATCGGCCATGATGGCCGGGGGCTGCGAAGTGGACCTTTCCCGAGTGCCATTGAAATATCAGGGTCTCGATCCCTGGGAAATCTGGATTTCCGAGTCCCAGGAGCGCATGGTGGTGGCGGTGCGCCCGGAAAACCGGGCCCACTTTAAGGAGCTGGCCCGCAAACACGCGGTGGAGGCCAGCGTCATCGGCGCCTATAACGATAGGGGAGTCCTGGAGGTGAAGCACCAGGGCCGGGTCTGCGCCTATATGGACCTCTCCTTGCTGGAAGAGGAGTTCCCTCCCTGGGAATTTGACTGCGAGTGGCAGGCCCCTGCCAACCGTCTCAGCGAGCCGGTGTTGGGGGACCCCGGGGATCACCGGAGGCTGCTGCTGGCCATGTTGGCGCGGCCCAATATCTGCGCCCGGGAGTGGATCATCCGCCAGTATGATCACGAGGTCCAGGGGGGCAGCGTCCTCAAGCCCCTGGTGGGCCGGGGGGTCAAGGTGCCGGGGGACGCCGCGGTGATCCGCCCCAGGCCCCAATCCCAACGGGGCCTGGCCTTGAGCCTGGCACTCAATCCGGCCTACTCGCAAATCGACACCTACCACATGGCCGCGGTCACCATTGATGAAGCGCTGCGGCGTCTTCTGGCAGTGGGTGGCGTTCTGGAGCATATCGGCGGGGTGGACAATTTCTGCTGGCCCAACGTGGAGTATCACCCGTTGGACAACCCCGACGGCAAGTACAAGGCGGCCCAATTGGTGCGGGCCTGCTGGGCCCTGCGGGACCTGTGCCTGGCTTACGGGATTCCCCTGCTCTCCGGCAAAGACAGCATGTACGTGGACGGCCTGCTGCCCGGGCCCTTCGGGGAGACGCACCGGGTTTCGGGCCTGCCCACCCTGTTTTTTACCGCGGTGAGCGTCCTGCCGGAGATTCGCCGGGCTATGACCCTGGAGTGGAAGAAACCGGGCGACCTCATCTACCTTTTGGGCCACACCCGGGCGGAGTTGGGCGGCTCAGAGTTTTACGAACTTATGGGCTATGTGGGACTG
>JBEKDQ010000104.1:0-8227 GCA_050014275.1 Desulfobaccales bacterium
GTTGCCGGCCGCGCCCTGTTAGAGGCCTCCGGCTCCATCAACGCCGAACGCCTGCCCCGGGTGGCCGCCACCGGAGTCAACCTCATCTCCATGGGCCAACTCACCCACAGCGCCCCCGCCGTGGATATCCATCTGCGACTGCTAAGGACCTGGAGATAGATTTAGTTGGGGGAGGGAGTCAGGGGCCAGGCTCCCGCTTGGCAACGCCGTTATTTTGCCAAACCCCTGCTCGGCCTTGCGAGCATCGGTGGGGTGGGCCTCCGTGCCCGTGGGGCGGGCCTCCGTGCCCGCCGCCTTTAGTGGTGGGCAGTGCCCACTCTACACACTTTTTTTGCCTTGCCGACATGAACCTGATTATGAAATGGCCGAATTGACCGGGCTGAACGATATCTTCAACAATGGGGAAAAAAAATTCTTGCCATTTATTAAGCGCTTGATATCCTGAAAGTATGAAAAGGAGTGCCGCCTCTCGTTGCCTGGCAGTGGCAGTAATCATCGGCACGGTTCTGTTTTTCTCTCTGTCCGGGGGCCTGGTTGCCGCAACGGGCGGCTCGACGTGCTGCTGCCACCATAGTCAAGGCTCCGGCCCCGGCCTGGTGTCGAGATGCTGCCAGCAAGCCGGGATGCCCGGCCATTGCGGGGGTTGCGGCCAGGGTTGCGGCTGCGCTTACCGCTTGGGTTCCGGCCCTTCGGCCTTAAGCTCGCCGGGCGCGGCCTTAGGGGCCCCCGCCTGGCATAGTTCCCCCTTGGCCGTGACCATGTTTATGGCCATTAAAACTTTCCCCACCCGCATTGTCCATCCTCCCCAGTTAAATCAGTCCTGAGCCTAACCTGATTCTTGCTCACATTTTGAGTTTCGCTGCGCTTTAAGTTCCTGTAAGGTGCGCCCTGCGCACCATTTAGATCTAGGAAGCAGCAATATTTCGGGGCGCAGGGCGTACCCTGCATAGAGCTACAGGGCTAGCCGAAGGGGACAATAATGAACCATTCCGAACCATTGGATTCAACCCTCAAGGACCCGGTCTGCGGTATGGATGTGGGCCGCGAGACCCCTTTACGAACCACTTATGAGGGAGAGGAATACCTCTTTTGCAGCCAGCATTGTCTGACTAAATTCATAGAGAACCCCAAGCAATATCTTGAATCCATCCAAAGAGAAGCACCCGCGCCTTCATCCCCCAAGAAGACTGAATTTAGGTCTGGAGCCTTTTACACCTGCCCGATGGACCCCGAGGTGCGGCAGGACCACCCGGGTATTTGCCCCAAGTGCGGTATGGCGTTGGAGCCTGCCGGCGCCCCGGCTGCGCCTTTGACCAAAACCGAGTGGGTCTGTCCCATGCACCCCGAGGTGGTGCAGGACTCCCCGGGAAACTGTCCCAAATGCGGCATGGCATTGGAACCCCGCACCGCAACTGTTGAGGAAGAAGAGAACCCGGAGCTTCGGGATATGCGGCGGCGGTTCTGGCTGTCCCTCATCCTGACGGTCCCGCTCCTGATCATCGCCATGGGCGATTTAATTCCGGGCCGGCCCCTGGAGCATCTGGCCTCCTTGCACTTCTGGGGCTGGGTGGAATTGGGTCTGGCTACCCCGGTAGTGCTATGGTGCGGCTGGCCGTTTTTGGTCCGCGGTGTCCGGTCGGTCATCAACCGCAGCCTGAACATGTTCACCCTCATCAGCCTGGGCGTCAGCGTGGCCTATATTTACAGTGTGGTGGCCAAAGTTTTCCCGGAAATCTTCCCAGCTTCCTTCCGTAACGCCTCCGGCGAGGTGGGGGTCTATTTCGAAGCCGCGGCCTTTATCGTCACCCTGGTGCTGTTGGGCCAGGTGCTGGAGTTGCGGGCCCGCGCGGCGACCGGCGCCGCCATCAAGGCCCTGCTGGGACTGGCTCCCAAGACGGCCCGCCGCATCAACGCGGACGGCGCCGAGGAGGACATCCCCCTGGAGCACGTGCAGCCCGGCGACCGGTTGCGGGTGCGCCCCGGAGAGAAGGTCCCGGTGGACGGCATCATCAAAGAGGGCAAAAGTTCTGTGGATGAATCCATGATCACCGGCGAACCCATCCCGGTGGAAAAAGCCCCCGGTGATCGGGTCATCGGCGCCACCATTAACGGCTCCGGCTCTCTGGTGATGCTGGCCGAGCGCGTGGGCGCAGGTACCCTGTTAGCTCAGATCGTGCAAATGGTGGCCGAAGCGCAACGCAGCCGAGCCCCCATTCAGAAGCTCGTGGACGTGGCGGCGGCGTACTTCGTGCCCGTAGTGGTGGGCATAGCCGTAGCCACCTTTGCAGTCTGGGCTCTGGTCGGTCCGCAACCCCGCATGGCCCACGCCATTATTAACGCAGTGGCGGTGCTCATCATTGCCTGTCCCTGCGCCCTGGGTCTGGCCACCCCCATGTCTATCATGGTGGCTATGGGCAAAGGGGCCACGGTGGGGGTGCTGTTCAAGAACGCCGAAGCCATCGAAGTGATGTGCAAGATTGACACTCTAGTGGTGGATAAGACCGGGACGCTCACCGAAGGCAAGCCCAAGCTGGTGAGTATTAGATCTCTGGAGGGTGCGGATGAGTCTACCTTGTTGCGCCTGGCAGCCAGCCTGGAACGGGGCAGCGAACACCCCCTGGCCGCGGCCATCGTCAAAGGCGCCCAAGATCGGGAAATCAAGCTGGTCGAACCCAAGAGTTTCGAGTATGTCTCCGGCAAGGGTGTTACCGGGGAATTAGACGGCCGCATGGTGGCGTTGGGAAATCGCCGGCTCATGGAAGACCGGGGTGTGGATCTGGGCGGTTTGATTGAGGAAGCCGAATCTTTGCGGGCCGACGGCCAGACCGTGATGTTTGTCGCCGTGGACGGCAAGGCCGCCGGCCTCCTGGGAGTGGCTGACCCCATCAAGGAGACCACCCCCGAGGCCATCGAGAAGCTGCATCAGGAGGGCATTCAAATCGTCATGCTCACCGGAGATAGCCGCACCACGGCCCAGGCCGTAGCCCGGAAATTGGGGATTGACGAGGTGGTGGCCGAGGTGCTTCCCGATCAAAAGGCGGAGAAAGTCAAGGAATTGCAAGCCGAAGGCCGGATGGTAGCCATGGCCGGCGATGGCATCAATGATGCCCCAGCCCTGGCTCAGGCCCAGGTAGGCATCGCCATGGGAACGGGAACGGACGTAGCCATGGAAAGCGCCGGGGTCACCCTGGTGAAAGGAGACTTGCGGGGCATCGTCCGGGCCCGGCGACTGAGCCGCGCCACCATGGGGAACATCAAGCAAAACCTGTTCTTTGCTTTTATTTACAACAGCCTGGGGATTCCCCTCGCCGCCGGCGTCCTCTACCCTCATTTCGGCATTCTGCTAAGTCCGATTATCGCTGCGGCGGCCATGAGCTTTTCTTCGGTATCCGTAGTCACCAACGCCCTACGCCTGCGGCGGGCAAAATTGTAACCTTCGATGAAACCAAAGACCGCTTGGAAGCTAATATGGTGTCTTTCGGAAGGTCAATAGCAATGTGAAATTGGCTTTCAGATCGCAGCCCGCGACTCGTCACTCAACTGATAATTCGATTAATTGAGGACTTTGAGTTACTCAAGTCAAGCTATCTGCTATGATCCGAAACTTATCATGGCTCTAAAAACTCCCATATCTAGAACCGGGAAGCCTATGGCTGCCGCGGGAGTTCTGCCTGATCTTGAAATCCTGTTTTCTGTTTTCTGTTTTCCGTCTCTGCTTGGTGGGCAGTACCCACCATACAGGCCTTTGACTTTGATTGTGATTCTGCCTTTCACCGAAAACAGATAACAGAAAACCGTCTTTAATCTACAAGGCTGATGATATCCAGATTTCATAAAGGTAGATGGAGAGATGATACACTCACGGCGATCTTCCCACGTCATGCTGCTGGTCCTGTGTCTGGCCGGGACCCTGAGCCTGCCGGCGCCATCCCTGGCCCAGGGTAACGGCTCGTTACCCCCTGATTTGGCGGCCCTCCTCGACGAGGCCGTCAAGGCCAACGCCGAAGTGAGGCAGATGCGGGCCTCGGCCCGGGCCTCCAAGGAGACGATCCGCTCCGCCGGGGCCCTGGACGACCCGGATGCCGCCTTCGAGATCAACAACCTGCCCACCGACACCTGGAGTTTCCACACGGATCCAATGACCCAAAAGATGTTCGAGCTATCCCAGAAACTCCCATTTCCCGGGAAGCGGCGCCTCCGTTCCGAAGCAGCCGCGGAGCAGTTCCACTCGGACGATTACTCCTATCAGGACAAGGTCAACGAGGTGCGCGCCAAGGTATTGGAGGCCTATTGGGCCCTGTCCATGGCCTACAGCAATTACGAGCTGACCCAGAAAAACAAGCAGGCATGGGAGGAGGTGGTCAAGGTGGCGGAGACCCGCTACGGCGTGGGCCAAGGCCTGCAAGCCGACGTCCTCCAGGCCCAGGTGGAACTGGGCAATTACCTGGACCGCCTCTTTCAGTGGACCCAGAAACAAGAATCCATACTAGCGGATCTGAACGCCTTGCGCTCTAAACCGCCCCATACCCCCATATCCCGGCCCCAGCCCCTGAGGCCCCGACCCTTCACCCTGAAGCTAAACGAGTTGCTGACCCAGGCCAAGGCCCGGCCTCAACTCCAGGCCCTGAAAGCCCTGATCGCCAAACAGGAAAAGTCGGTGGACCTGGCCAAGAAGGAATATTTTCCGGACTTTACCGTCGGGGTCAACTACGCCCTCCGGGAAGACCTCGGGGCGATGAAACAATCCGACATGTTCGGCGGCAAGTTCATGGTCAATTTGCCCATCTGGCAGGCCTCCAAGATCAAGCCCCGGATCCGGGAGGAGGAGGCCAAAGCGGAGGCGGCCAAAGAGGCCCACCAATCCGCCTGGGACCAATTAGAGGCGGCCATCAAAGACCGCGTCGCCAAACTCCAGCGCCTGGACAAGCAGACCGCCTTGTTTGACCAGGGGATTATTCCCCAGGCCCGGCAGGCCGCCGCCGCCTCCCTGACCGCCTACCAGGTGGGCGCCCTGTCCTTTAACCAGCTCTATCAAAGCGAGATTGCGGTATATAACGCCGAGATGCAATTGCAGGAATATCTCAACGATTTTGAAGATAACTGGGCTGAATTGGAATGGCTGGTGGGGGCCGCACTCCCCCGGACGGCCGGAGGCAAAAAATGAGCCTGGCACGCGCTGGTAAGGTTTGGTGGGGGCTGGGGATACTGGTCCTGGCAGCCCTGGTATTCGGCTATTTTTCCGGGGTGCTGCCCTGGGGCAGGGGCAAAGCGGAGAAAAAGCCGCTCTGCTGGGTCTCCCCCAAGAACCCCAATTACATTCAAGAGGGGCCGGGCAAGGACCGGGAGGGCAACGAGTTGGTGCCGGTCTATGCCACCCCCTCCGGGGAAGGGAAGTCCGGCGGGCCGGCGGTGGCCCCCTCCAAGGGGGAGCGGAAAATCAAGCACTGGGTCTCTTCCATGGACCCCACCTATGTCCGGGACAAGCCCGGCAAGGATTATATGGGCATGGACCTGGTTCCGGTCTATGAAGAAGCCCCGGCCGCCCCAGCCGGCGCCCCGGCAGCCGCGGCGGCACCAGGCGCCCAGAAAGGGCGCAAGATCAAATACTGGGTAGATCCCATGGACCCGGCCTACGTCCGGGATAAACCGGGGAAGGCCCCCTGCGGCATGGACCTGGTGCCGGTTTACGAGGAGGAGGGCGGGGCGGCGGCCGCCCCCGGCGCCATCGCGGTCTCCCCCACCACCGTCCAATCCATGGGGGTGCGGACCGCCAAGGTGGAGGTCAGGCCCCTGAGCCACGATACCTGGACGGTGGGCCTGGTGACCTTTAACGAACGGAGTCTCTCCCAGATCAACACCAAGGTGAACGGCTGGGTGGATCGCCTCTATGTCAATGCCACCGGCGACCCGGTGCGCCGGGGCCAGGCCCTTCTCAGCATCTACAGCCCCGATCTGGTGTCCGCCGAAGAGGAGTACCTCCTGGCGCTGCGAAATCTGAAGGAACTGGAGAAAAGTCCCATCCCGGAAATGGCGGCAGGGGCCCGCCGGCTGGCGGAGGCCTCCAGGCGGCGCCTGGAGTATTTCGACATCAGCGCCGCCCAGATCGAGGCCCTGGAGAGCAGCGGCCAGGTGAAGAAGCATCTGGTCCTGGCCTCGCCGGTCAAGGGCATCGTCACCAAGCGCCTGGTGACCCAGGGCACCTATGTGCAGGCAGGCATGCCTCTGCTGGAAGTGGCCGACCTCTCCACCATTTGGGTGGATACCGATATCTATCAATACGAGCTGCCCTGGATCAAGGTGGGGCAGAAGGTGGAGATGAGCCTGTCCTACCTGCCGGGGGAGACCTTTGCTGGCCAGATCGATTACATCTACCCGTTCCTGAACGGCGCCACCCGCACGGTGAGGGTGCGCCTGCGGTTCCCCAACCCCCAGCTCAAGCTGAAACCGGAGATGTTCGTCCAGGTGCAGATCAAGTCGCCGGTCACTAAAAAGGTGGTGGTGGTGCCCTCCGAGGCGGTTTTGGACACCGGCCTCAAGCAGCGCGTCTTCATTGCCCTGGGCCATGGGCAGTTCGAACCCCGGGAAGTAAAATTGGGGGTTTATGGCGACGGCAACCAATACCGGGAGGTGCTGGCCGGTCTCCGGGGCGGCGAAGAGGTGGTCACTTCGGCCCAATTTATGCTGGATTCCGAATCCCGCTTCCAGGAAGCCAGACAGATGATGTTGGTCCCCCAGCCCCAGGAGTCCAAGGAAGGGGCGGCTCCCGGGCCGGCTCCGGCCACCCCCGCTTCGCCGCCGCCCCCCGTGGCGCCGGGGCAGATGCATTGACCGGGGAACCAGGGAAGGGTCAGTAGTGTCCGGCAAGGTTTTGCTATGAGGCGGGCAGTAGGGATTTGTTTGAACTTAGGTATGCCACTATCCAATCAATTCATGGAATTTACAAGCTATTTCCCTCTCCCCCCTTGGGGGGAGAGGGCAGAGTGAGGGGGTATGCAATGGCCGATGAAGCCACCCCCTCACCCGCATCATGGCTTTGAACCGGTTGACTCTTAAGACACCCCTCTGCCTTATCGGGGGAGAGGGGATAAATAAGGGACCCCAAGATGCCTCTGTTAATAACTTAAGTCCGGAAAAGCAGGAAATCCCATGATTGCTCGCCTCATTGACTACGTCGTCCATAACCGCTTCCTGGTGGTGCTGATCAGCGTCATCATTACCCTCTTTGCCCTTTATGCCTCGTATAATCTGCCGGTGGACGCCATTCCCGACCTCTCCGACGTCCAGGTCATTGTCTACACCCAGTTTCCGGAACAGGCGCCGGAGATCGTGGAAGACCAGGTGACCTATCCACTGGCCACCGCCATGCTGGCGGTGCCCCGGGCCAAGGTGGTGCGCGGCCTCTCCCAGTTCGGACTCTCCTTCGTCTACATCATCTTTGAAGACGGTACCGACATCTACTGGGCCCGCTCCCGGGTCCTGGAATATCTTAACTATGTCGCGGGGAAATTGCCGCCCGGCGTCACCCCTTCCCTTGGCCCCGACGCCACCGGGGTCGGCTGGGTTTACGAGTACGTGGTGGAAGATCCCACCGGCCAGCACGATCTGGCCCAATTGCGCTCCATCCAGGACTGGTACATCCGCTATCAGTTGCAAAAAGTGCCGGGGGTTTCGGAAGTGGCTTCGGTAGGCGGTTTTGTCAAACAGTACCAGGTGGTGGTCAACCCTAATACCCTGGCATCTTATGGCATTCCCCTTTCCAAGGTGAAGCAGTCCATCCAGATGTCCAACCAGGACGTCGGCGGCCGGGTGGTGGAACACGCCGAAACCGAATATATGGTGCGGGGCCTTGGCTATATCAAGGGCATCCAGGACGTGGAAAACATCGTGGTGGGGGGGGACAAGAACGGCGTCCCGGTCCTGATCAAGGATGTGGCCCTGGTGCGGCTGGGTCCGGAAATGCGTCGCGGCCTCACCGAAGCCAATGGCGAAGGCGAGGTAGTGGGCGGCATCGTGGTGGCCCGCTTCGGGGAAAACGCCCGGGCGGTGATCGACGGCGTCAAGGAAAAGTTGGAGGAACTCAAGGCCGGGCTGCCCTCGGGAGTACGTCTGGTCACGGCTTATGACCGCAGCGCCCTCATCAACCGGGCGGTGGGGAACCTGAAAGAGAAACTCCTGGAAGAGATAGTGGTGGTGGCCCTGGTGTGCATCATTTTCTTGATGCACTTTC
>JBEKDQ010000105.1:0-8139 GCA_050014275.1 Desulfobaccales bacterium
GGCAGGAGGTGGACGCCATCATCCTGGCCCCGGCCACTGCCAATCTCATCGGTAAGCTGGCGGCGGGGATCGGCGATGATCTGCTGACCACCATCATGCTGGCGGCCACCAGGCCGGTGCTGCTGTGCCCGGCCATGAACGTCGCTATGTGGGGCTCGCCGGTGGTCCAGGAGAATCTGGACCGCCTCCAGGCCCGGGGTCTGCAGGTGATGGAGCCCGCCAGCGGCGAGTTGGCCTGCGGCGCCGTGGGCTTGGGCCGGCTGCCGGAGCCGGAGGAGATTGTGGAGGCCGGCGCCCGCATGTTAAGCCGCCAGGATTTAACCGGGCGGCGGCTGCTGGTGACTGCCGGGCCGACGCACGAAGACCTGGACCCGGTGCGCTTCCTCAGCAACCGCTCCAGCGGCAAGATGGGTTATGCCCTGGCGAAAGTGGCCTGGCGCCGGGGGGCCCAGGTGTGCCTCATCAGTGGTCCCAGCGCCCTGCCGGCGCCCTACGGAGTGGAACGGCTCTGGGTCAGGTCGGCCTGGGAGATGCTGGACGCGGTGCAGGAAAGGTTTGCCGCGGCGGAGGCGTTGCTGATGGCCGCGGCAGTGGGCGACTATCGGCCGCGGGTCCCCGAGGGGCGCAAGCTCAAACGGGGGAAGTGCGCCACGCAGTTGGAGTTGGTGCAAAATCCGGACATCCTGCGGGAGATGAGCCGGCTCAAAACCCGGCAGGTGCTGGTGGGGTTCGCGGCGGAGAGCCACGATCTGGAGGCCGAAGCCCTGAGAAAGCTCAAGGAGAAAAACCTGGACCTCATCGCGGCCAACGACGTTACCCGGACCGACTCCGGCTTCGCGGTGGACACCAACCAGGTTACCATCTTACGCCGTGAAGGTGAGCCGCTGCGGCTGCCCTTGCTTAGCAAGGAAGAGGTGGCGGAACGCCTCCTGGACCAGGTGGCGAAGCTCCTTTCGACCAGTGGCCGAGAGGAGGTGAGGGGGGGAGATGCCTGAGGACCCGGCGGAGGAATTGCTGGCCCTGGCGGAGCACCTGACGGAGTGGCTCCGCTACCAGCGGCGTCTGGGGTGGCGAGGCCTGCCCCAGGAGGAGGGCGCGACGCCGCCTGCCGCGAGCGAGGCGGCGGCCGAGAGCGGTGCAACCCTGGAGGAAATCCGGCAAGAGATGGGGCGCTGCCGGCGCTGCAAGCTCTATGCCGGGGCCAAGAACCTGGTCTTCGGGGAGGGTTCGCCCAGCGCCCGCATGATGTTCATCGGCGAAGCCCCCGGGGCGGAGGAAGACCTGGAGGGGCGGCCTTTTGTGGGCCCGGCTGGGCAACTCCTCAACAGGATGCTGCACAAGATGGGATTGGACCGGGAAGAGGTGTACATCGCCAACGTGGTCAAGAGCCGCCCCCCGGGGAACCGGGACCCGCAGCCCGACGAAATCGAGGCCTGCCTGCCCTATCTGCTCAAGCAGATTAAGGCCATCCGGCCTCGGGTGATCGTCACCTTGGGAAAGGTGGCCACCCAGGCCCTGCTGGGCTCCAAAGAACCCCTGACCCGCCTGCGGGGTCGCTGGCAGCACTACGACCACATCCGGGTGATGCCCACCTTCCATCCCTCCTATCTCCTCAGGTTTCCCCAGGAGCGCCAAAAGACCTGGGAGGACATGCAGCAGGTGATGGAGTATCTGGCGGAACATGAACAAGATTAGCAATCAGCTGTCAAACTTTCAGCGATCAGCTAAAGGCAAAAGACCAAAGCGAAGGCTATTGAAGTAATTCATTAATGATTATTCTTCTCGTTCCCAAACTGAGCTGGGGAACGTCCCTTTATCCGCCAAGTTAAGCTTGGCAAGCATTTTAGTTCCCAAGTACAACCGGGAACGAGTTGCAAGGTTTTACTTTTCGTAATCCATTTATGGCACCACTGACCCAGTAGTGTCCGGCAAGGTTTTTGCTATAAGGCAGACAGTAGAGAATTGTTTGAACTTAGGTCTGCCCACCAGCTAATCAATTCATGGAATTTACAAGGTATTTCCCTTTCCCCCCCTTGAGGGGAGAGGGCAGGGTGAGGGGGAGTATGGTCTGTCTTGTAGGGTGTGCGCCCCCCACGAAATGGCGGGCAGTAGGGGCGGGTTTTAAACCCGCCCCTACAGGCCGGACACATGGGTCCACCCCTACGGAAAACAGGAATAGATTTTTAAGGAAATGTGCGCAATGCGCACTCTACATTAACTCGCAGGGGAGAGGGGATTTAGTTTGCATCGATATAATATGAACCAGGTTTAGTTTTTTAGCTGAAAGCTGAAGCTGACCGCTGGAGGCTGAGACCCAGTGTCATGTCGCAGATTTTCTTTAATAAAAAATATCCTTCATCTTTTGCCCTTTAAAATGTAGCCGCAAGCTTCAGCTTATGCGAAAATCCTTAATAAAATGAGTGCAGGCTAAAGCCTGCGGCTACCAGAACATCTAGATATTTTTAAAGGTATTTCTGAAACATGAAATAGAAGATGAGAGATAGAAGATGAAACGCTGCTCAGGGATTTTTGCACTCATTATACTCATCCTGCTGCTCGCGGCCGCGGTTTGCCGGGGCGCCCCCCGGCCCGTTTACTACATGGACGCAGTGGGTTCCGTGAACCCCGGCCTGGCGGAATTCATCCTGGCAGGCATCGAAGAGGCGGAGAAGCAGCAGGCCGAAGCTCTGGTAGTGCAGTTGGACACCCCGGGGGGGCTGGATAGCTCCATGCGGCAAATCATCCGAGCCATCTCCAACGCCAGGGTGCCGGTGATCGTCTTTGTCTCTCCCAGCGGGGCCCGGGCCGCCTCCGCCGGGGTCTTCATCACCCAGGCGGCGCACGTGGCCGCCATGGCCCCAGGCACCAATATCGGCGCGGCCCACCCCGTGTCCATGGCTATGGGCGGCAAGATGGACCAGACCATGGAAATGAAGGTGCTCAACGATTTTGTGGCCTACGGGCGGGCCCTGGCCGAGGAACACGGCCGCAACCCGGACTGGATGGAGAAGGCTATCCGCCAGAGCGTCTCCATCTCGGCCACCGAAGCCGTGAAACTCAAGGTCGTGGACCTGATGGCCGACAACCTGGACGATCTGCTGGCCAAACTCAACGGCCGGCGGGTGCTGGTGCGGGGTAAACCGCAGGTTCTGCAAACCGCGGGGGCGCTGCTTAAGGAAATCCCCGAGAGCCTGCGCTACCGCATCCTGGGGCACATTGCCGACCCCAACATTGCCTTCATCCTGATGATGATCGGCCTGGCCGGCATCTATTTTGAGCTGGCCCACCCGGGGGTGGTGCTGCCCGGGGTGATCGGCGCCACCTGCCTGCTGCTGGCCCTGTTCGCCTTTCAGACCCTGCCCGTCAATTACATCGGCGTCCTCCTGATCCTGCTGGCCTTCGTCTTCTTCATTCTGGAGTTCAAGGTCAGCAGTTACGGGATGCTCTCCATGGCCGGGGTGGTGGCGCTATTATTAGGGGGCATCATGCTGTTCCGGGAGAAGGGCGGCGGCGGTATGGGAGTCTCCTGGGGAGTGCTGCTCCCCATGGTCTTCACCGTGTCCCTTTTTTTCATCGCAGTGGCGGGTATCGTTTTCCGCAGCCACAGGCGGCGCGTCGTTAGTGGGGCCGAGGGTCTGGTGGGGGAACGGGGGGTGGCCCTGACCTCCCTGGCTCCCGAAGGACGAGTCTTCATTCACGGCGAAAACTGGCAGGCGGTGAGCCACGAGCCCATCGCCCCCCAGGAACCCGTTGAGGTGCTGGCGGTCCGGGACTTGAAACTCCGGGTGCGCCGGGTAACCCAAAAATCTTAAGGAGGCGGTTATGGGGACTTTTGGCTTAGTGCTCATCGCACTTGTGTTCCTGTTTCTCATGAGTGCCATCAAGATCCTAAACGAATACGAACGAGGGGTGATCTTCCGCCTGGGCCGGTCCCTGCAAAGGGCCAAGGGGCCGGGCATCATCATCATCATTCCCATGGTGGACCGATTGGTCAAGGTCAACCTGCAATTGGCGACCTATGAGGTCCCGTCCCAGGACGTCATCACCCGGGACAACGTCTCGGTGAAGGTAAACGCGGTGGTATATTTCCGGGTCATCGACGCCATGAAGGCCATCATCGAGGTGCGGGATTATTGGTCGGCTACCCAGTTGCTGGCCCAGACTACTTTGAGGAGCGTCTGCGGCCAGATGGAGCTGGACGACTTGCTGGCCGAACGGGAGAAGGTCAACACCCAGTTGGCCGAGATCCTGGATAAGCAAACCGAGCCCTGGGGCATCAAGGTGACCCTGGTGGAGGTGCGCTCCATCGACCTGCCGGCGGAAATGCAGCGGGCCATCGCCAAGCAGGCGGAGGCGGAGCGGGAGAGGCGGGCCAAGGTGATCAACGCCGAGGGCGAATTCCAGGCGTCCGGCAAGATGGCCGATGCCGCCCGGGTGCTGGCCACCGAGCCCATGTCCCTGCAGTTGCGCTATCTCCAGACCCTGCGGGAGATCGCCGCCGAGAAAAACTCCACCACCCTGTTCCCCATCCCCATCGACCTGATCAAGCCCTTCATCAAGTGGGGGGAGAAGATGGAGAAAGAGGAAAAGTGACAGTAGTGTCCGGCAAGGTTTTTGCTATAAGGCAGGCTATAGAGAATTGGTTGAACTTAGGCATGCCTACTAGCTAATCAATTCATGGAATTTACAAGCTATTTCCCTCTCCCCCCTTGGGGGGAGAGGGGATTTAATTTACGGGTGGACCAAAGGCCCATGAACGGGTGTCCTGAAAAGTTCCTGAGGTTGTAGTCATAAAAATGATAAAAAGTGGCACAGGCCTCCGGCCTGTGATTGGGTCGCCCCTACTCCGCCGCCGGAGGCGGCGGCGCTACATTTTCATGATTTATGGGTGAGCCAAGGGCTTATGAGCTACTGTTCAAGAGTTTTCGCGGTGTCATCCCGGTTCGCTCTCCTCAGCAATCTTTTGGGGTTGAGGAATTCGGGGATTATAGTTAAATTTAGGTGGAAATCTAGCCGCACCGCGTGGTGTGCCCCTTTAGCGGCAGGCTCATAAGAATACCCGTGGGGGCGGGATTATCCCTTCCCCCTCAGAAATAACGTTAATCTTGATAACCTTGAACTTTGAACTTTGACCCTTGAACTATAATCGGGAGAGGAAAAATGGCCCCAAAGGAACGCAAAGAAAAGAAAGAAAAGCCCCTGGATAAGATGACCGCCACGGAGTTGCGCAAATACGCCCTGGAACTGGGGGAGATCAGCGGCGTCCACGGCATGAACAAAGAAGAGCTGCTCAGCGCCATCAAAAAAGTGAAGGGCATCAAGGAAGAAGGAAAAGCCGTGGAAAAGTTGAGCGTGCGGGATTTGAAGGAGAAGGCCGGGCAGCTCCGGACCAAGAAACTGGAGGCCATTGCCGCGGGCGCTTCCCGCAAACAGATCGACATCCTGCGCAAGAAGGCCAACCGCGTGAAGAAGCGGACCCACCAGGCGGCATAATTTTTCAAACTTAAGCGCTCAAATAAACCAATTTATAAAAATCGCCTCCAAGATACCTGGTGATGCATTTGCCTATTCATTTCCAGCAAATGGGGTGGCGGACAATACCAGAATATTATTTATCCATGTATTGTTACTCGCCCAAATAGTTGGTTAGGAGTAGTCATAAAAATAACAAGTGGCACAGGCCTCCGGCCTGTGATCACCGGCTGGAAGCCGGTGCCACTTACAGCGCAGGCTAAAGCCTGCGGCTACCAAGGCAAAAGCTGACCGCCGTAGGGGCGACAGTGGCACAGGGTTCCGGCCAATGATTGGGTCGCCCCTACTGAGAGCTAAACATGGCCGAAGACGTCACCAAACTGATTTACAAATACCTGCGCCACGAGAAGAAGTTCCCTATTAGTTAAGGTGCCCTAGCAATCTCTAGACAAGATCTATCGATCCTTTCCACCATAAAAAAGCAGGGCCCGCGGCCCTGCTTTTTTATAGTGAGATTGGGCCGTTTACAGGCCGGGAAAGATCTTCACCGCGTTCACCGCCAGGTTGTAGAGGGAACCGGGGAAGATGCCGATCAGCAGCACGCCGGCGGCGGTGGCGGCCAGCACCGCGGTGAGGCCAGGTGAGAAATTCACCGGACCCAGGTCGGCTTCAGCGGGTTTCATGTACATGAGTACCGTGATCCTCAGGTAGTAATAGACCGATACCAGGGAGTTCATCACGCCGATGATGGCCAGCCAGATGTAGCCCCCCTGCACCGCGGCGGAGAAGATGTAAAATTTGCCCACAAACCCGGCGGTGGGCGGCATGCCCGCCAGGGCGAACATGAACAGAGCCATGGACGCGGCCAGGGCCGGATGCTGGAAGCCCAGACCGGAGTAATCGTAAATATTGAGATAGCTGTCCTTTTTGCGTCCCACCAGGATCACTACCCCGAAGGCCCCCAGGTTCATCAAGGTATAGGCCAGCAGGTAGTAAAGGAGGCTCACCGCGCCCAATTGGCTGGCGGCCACCAGGGCCACCAGCAGGTAGCCGGCGTGGGCGATGGAGGAATAAGCCAGCATGCGCTTGATGTTAGTCTGGACGAGGGCAGTGACGTTGCCCAATGTCATGGTGGCCACCGCCAGGACCCAGAGGAGCATGGTCCAGTCCAGCTTCATCGCCAGGAAGGCCAGGAAGAAGACCCGGGCGAAGGCGGCAAAGGCCGCGGCCTTCACCCCCACCGCCATGAAGGCGGTGACCGAGGTGGGGGCCCCTTCATAGACGTCCGGCGTCCACATATGGAAGGGCACCGAGGCCACCTTGAAGCCGAAGCCCACCAGCAACAGGGCTATGGCCAGCAGGATCAGGGGCTCCATGAAGATGTGGCCCATCAGGGCCTTGGGCAGTTCGTCCAGGTACAGGGTGCCCCCGGAGGCGCCGTAGAGGAAGGCCATGCCGAAGAGCAGAAAGGCGCTGGAGAAGGAGCCCAGGATCAGGTATTTCAGGGAGGCTTCATTGGAGCGGGGATCCTCCCGGAACAGGCCCGCCAGGACGTACACCGCGATGGACATCACTTCCAGGCCCAAAAAGAGCATGATGAGATGGGCGCTGGCGGCCATGAGCATCATACCCACGGTGGCAAAGAGCAGCAGGGCGTAGTATTCGCCCAGGTTTTTGCCGTAGTCCTCCAGGTATTGCCGGCTGATCATCACCGTCAGGGCGGTCCCCAGGATGATGATCAGATAGAAGAAGAAGGTAAAGTTGTCCACGTAGATCATGCGGGCGAAGTCGGTGCCCCTGGCGCCCCACAGGAGAACGGTCATGACTGCCGCGGCGGCCAGCCCCAGGAGGCTGAGCTGGAGAAAATGGGCCTTGCGCCCCCTGGGGGAGAGGGCGTCCAGCAGCAGGATGACGATGGCGGTGAGGGTCAAAATGAGCTCCGGCCCGATGCTGTTCAGGTGGAAACCGGGGATGGTGAGGGTCATAGCGCCTCCCTCTTACGGACTTGGGATTGGGTGAACTGGCTGGCCTGGGCTTTTTCCATCATGGCCAAAAAATTGTTGGTGGTGGCCTTGGTCTTATTCAGGAAGGTGTTGGGATAGACCCCGATCCAGAGGATGAACAATAGCAGCGGCAGAAAGATGGCGATCTCCCTCAAGGAGAGATCAGCGAGTTCCCGGTTCTTCACGTTGGTCACTTCCCCCCAGACCACCCGCTGGAACATCCAGAGCATGTAACAGGCGGAAAAGATGACGCCGGTGGCGGCGATGGTGCCATAGAGGATGTTGCTCCTGAAGGCGCCTAAAAGGATGAGAAATTCGCCGATAAAGCCGTTGGTGCCGGGCACGGCAATGGAAGACAGGGTGACAATCATGAAGATGGTGGCGAAGATAGGCATGGGAGTGGCCAGACCCCCGAACTCGGCAATCGCCCGGGTGTGGCGCCGCTCGTAGATCATGCCCACGATCAAGAACAGGGCGCCGGTGGAGATGCCGTGGTTAATCATCTGGATGATGCCGCCCTGCACCCCCGAGACGGTGAAGGTGAACAGCCCCAGCATGACAAAGCCCAGGTGGCTCACGGAGGAGAAGGCGATGAGGCGCTTCAGGTCCTTTTGCATCATGGACACCAGGGCGCCGTAAACGATGCCGATGAGGGCCAGGATGG
>JBEKDQ010000106.1:0-8101 GCA_050014275.1 Desulfobaccales bacterium
CAGGCCCCTTCAACCCCGATGGGACAGGGTTTCATGCTCTTGGCCCGGTCAAAGATCGTCTCTACCCCCTCCGCCTGGGCCTTCTTCAGCATCTCCTGAGCCGCCACGTCCACGGATAGTTTTTCCAATTCTATATCGGACATGAAAAACCTCCTTTTAAACAGGGTTACGATAACATAGACCTATATATCCTAATGATTCTAGATTAATATCTATACAAGAGATTGTCAAGGTGAAAGATTTCACAGCCTGCCCCGCGGGCGTCCCGCCACCGACTGCCAGTCCCCTAGAAGGATTGGCGGCGAGACGCCCACGCGAGATGCCCACCCCACGCGGGAAGCCCCGCATCCCCTAAATCTTGTGGGTAATGCTGAGAGCGCTCAAGGGGAAGGATTCGGCAGGCGCACTACCCGGAAACCGATGTAGCCATCGGCATACCGGGGCGACGCGGCTTGCCGGGCGGCGGCGCGCAGGTCCCGGGCCTGGGAGAACCAGGAGCCCCCTTTGAGCAGGCGCTGGACCCCGGGCCGGAAGGGTCCGGAGGCGGCCAGAGGCTCATACTGATCCTGGCACCATTGGGAGACGTTGCCGGCCATGTCGAACAGGCCGAAGCCATTGGCCCGAAAGGAGCCCACCGGCGTGGTGAACCGATAACTATCCTGGCCGGTTGCGGCGCGGTGGAAATTGGCGCGCCGGACCCCGCCCGCGTCCGGGGCCTCCGAGCCCCAGGGGTAGGGCTGCCCGGCAAGGCCACCCCGGGCTGCGGCCTCCCATTGGGCCTCGGTGGGCAGCCGGTGTTCAACCCCGGTTACCTGGGTCAGCCAGCGGCAGAAGGCCGCGGCATCATCCCAGGTAACCCCCACCACCGGCTGGGTGGGGCCGTTGAGATTTTTATCCTGCCAATAAAGGGGCGCCTGATGGCCGGTGGCCTTGAGAAATTGATGGTACTGAGCGTTGGTGGTGTCACTGACCGCCAGATAAAAGGCTTCCAGCTCAACCAGGTGAGGCGCTGCTTCGTCGGCATAGCGGCCCGCCTCAATCGCCGGGCTCCCCAGAAGGTACGAGCCGCCGGGAATGAGGCGAAAACGGAGGCCCTGGGATTCCAGGATTTCCTGGGAAAAGGCGGGAAGGGGCCAGATGCAGGAGACGGTCACCACTGCCAGCGCCAGCAACCATGGAGTCCATTTCGTTTTCGGTTTTAGGTTTCCGGTTTTCGGTGTCGAGATCAAAACCATGGTTTATTCATCAGCCGGAGAGGCGTCTTGCCTCATTATTGGGCCCCGAATAGCTGTCTCTTATACCTCCACTGCCCTCTGGCAGGCGGTAAAATAAAAAGCCAATCTGATCTCCTCGGACCGCAGCCCTTTGGCCCCGGCCGCCATCTCCCGGTAGGCCATTAGCTGGGGCCGGTACCTGGCCGCTTCCCGGTTGATGAAATCCTCCCAATCAGCCGGATTCCCGGGCCGGGAGCTCTTGTAATCCAGGAGCCACCAGTCATGGCCGTCGAACACCAGCCGGTCGATCTTGCCCCGGCGCAGGGTGTTCGGGGCGGCCAGGTCCTCCAGGAGCCACTCGCTCACCGCGCCGGGCCGCTCCGGGTCGAGGAAGGGGGCCAGCCAGGGGTCCAGGCGACAGGCCTGAAGCTCCGCCAGGAGTTCCGGGGCCAGGGCGGCGGCGGCTTCCGGGGGCAGGCCCATCTGGCGCAGGGCCGCGGCCAGGGCGGGCAGCCCGGGCAGTTCGCCCCCCCGGGCCAGGGTATCCAGGCCACGATGGATGATCTCTCCCCGGAGGCGAGGGATTTCCGGATTCTCGAGGGCCGCGACCTCGGCCCTGATCTCCGCCTCCGCCAGTTGGGATGGGAACGAGATCCGATAAGGCGCGGCCTCTGGCGAGAAGGGCAGCGGCGGCTCCAGTACCGTGGGGATCCTGGCCTGGGACGGGAGGGGCGGCCCCTCTCCTACCACTTCCACCTCGAGCTCCGGCCCCGGCCAGGTCAACGTAATCCCGACGGCGGGCAGTTCGGTCTGATAATGTCCCAGAAGCCAGGCCAGCGGGCTTTCCCGGGGGACGGTCCAGTCCCCCTGGTTGTTTAGTTTCACCGCAGCGCTGAGCACCAGGTGCTGCCGGGCTCGGGTCACCGCGACGTAGAAAACCCGCCGGGCCTCCTCCAGGAGGCGGCGGTCCTTCAGGTTCTTCAATAACCGGTACAGGGAGCTCTGCTTCTCCTGGGCGTAAGGCCGGGCCAGGGCCAACCCCTGGAGCCGGTGGCCGGGAATCTCTTCCAATAGGAAAGGAGGAATTTTGGACTCACCCTGCAAGGATTGCCAATCCAAAAAGGGGAGAAACACCCGCGTAAATTCAAGCCCTTTGGCGCGGTGTACCGTCAAGATTTCCACCGGGGAATCCTGAGCCTGGGGGTCCGGCGGCTGGAAGGCCTCCGCCAGGGTAAAATCGGCCTGGGTGAAGGTGGCCTCCGGCAGGCCGAATTCAGCCTGGGCCAAAAGCTCCAGATAAGCCCGGGCGCAGGCCACCCCCATGGCCCTCTCCCAGGTGGCCAGCCCGGACCAGGCATCCATTTCATCCAGCCATTGTCCGATAGTTGCCGCCAGCGGCTGTCGTCCTACCTGCGCCAGGGCCGCGAGCAGTTTGTCTATCAGGTTTGCTAAATCCCCCGGGCAGGCCTCGGTCCCGGCAAAGCTGCGCAGCTTTTCCGGCCATAATTCACCGGTCGTCTGGGCCACCTGGACCAGGACGCTGAGCGGTTGCGGCGCCCAGGGGCCCCGGAGCAGGGCGGCCCAGGCCAGTTCGTCCTGGGGGCGGACCAAGGCCCGGGCTAGGTTGTGGAGGTGCTGCACCACCTGGCTATCAGCCAGCTTCAGGCCTTCCCGGACCCTGGGCGTCAGGCCGGCCTCTGCCAGGGCCTGGAGGTAGACCGGCAGGTGCGTGCGGGTGAACAGCAGGATGCCGATGGTCTCCTTTTCTGCTAGCTGTGAGCAGGCTTCGCCTACCTGCCGGGCCAGCCAGCGGGCCTCGGACTCCCGGGAAGAAAGATTTTCGCCCCCCGCAAAGAGCGCCAGTTTAGGGGACGGTCCCTCCAAGGCCCCAGGTCGTGGATGGGAGGCATGGAAGCTCAAACCCGGCACTCCGGCCAGGACGCTGGCAAAGACGTCGTTGGCCCAGTCAATCAAGGTCCGGGTGGCCCGGAAGTTGGTAGTGAGCAACAGGGATTCCAGGGGGAAGCGCCCTTCCGGACAGGGCAGACCCTGGGAAGATTCAGCGAACAGCCGCGGCTTGGCCTGGCGCCAGCCGTAAATGGACTGCTTGGGGTCGCCCACCACCGTCAGGGTGCGGCCTTCGCCGGCCTGCCAGCCCGCCGTGAGGCGGCACAGCAGTTCCATCTGGTTCTGGCTGGTGTCCTGGAACTCATCCACCAGCAGGTGCCGCAGCCTGAGGTCCAGGCGCAACAGGAGATCCCCGGGGTTCTCCAGGTTGAGCAACCGCAAGGTGGCCTGTTCCAGGCCGATGAAGTCCAGGGCCTGTCGCTGGGCGCAGAGTCCCTCGTAAGCGCTCAGGGCCTCCCCCAGCAGGATCACCAGATCCTGGAGGGCCTGGGCCTCTTCCAGATGGACCCCGACCGGCTCCAGATCCCGGCACTGCTTCAGGTAGCGCACCAGGGAGTCGGGCAAGGCCTGAATAAGTCTGGCCCAATGATTTCTATTGAATGCGGCGGGGAACCCGTTCCTGACGGTGAGCTGTTTGCGGCGGTCCCCGTTTTGGGTGAGGAGCACTCGGGAGATGGTTTGCCAGGCCGGCAAGTCTTGGGGTGCGGGGCCGGGGAGGTCGGCAGACAGTATTTCCTCCTGGAAAGTCCCGCCCAATTCCTCCCGGAGCCGGGGCCATTCCCGGCCTAAATCGCCAGCCGCAAAGCCGTCCGCCAGGTCCTGCAGGAGCGGGGCCAGCGCCAGTCGGAAGCGTTCCTCCAGGAGCTGGTGATAGGCCTCCGGCTCCCGGCTGTGGCGGGCCAGCTCCAGAAAATCCCCCAGACTATCCCGGCGGGCCAGTAGCGAGCGTAGTTCCCCGGCCAGCCGCCCCCAATCGTTATTGAGGCGCACCAGGCGCCGCACCAGGGCCTGGCGCACCGGGTCTCGCTCGGGCCGGGCCGCCAGATTGCGGCGTAGCTCTTCCAAGGCCTCTTCCATGAGCCGGTGGAATTCGTGTTCCTCCAGGAGGCGAAATTCCAGGGGTATCCCGGCCTCCTGGGGAGCCAGCCTCAGTAACTGGGCGCAAAGGCTGTGGAAGGTCATGACCGGCAGACGCTCGGCGGTCAGCAGTTCCTGGAGGTTCCCCGCCTGGCGGCCAAAATTCGCCAAAACTTTGTGGGCCAGGTCATTCAGGCTCTGTTCCCAGGGCTGCTTTCGGGAAGACTCCGGCCTGGTCCAAAGGAGTTCCATGACCCGGGTGCGCAACTCACCCGCCGCCTTGCGGGTAAAGGTCAGGGCCAGGAGTTCCTCCGGCGCCTCCACCCGGGCCAGTAGGGTCAGGAAGCGGGCCAGCAGCACCGAGGTCTTGCCCGAGCCCGCCGGGGCCTCCAGATGGAAGCTCCCCCGGGGGCTCAGGGCCTGTTCCCGGGCAGCCTGATCTGCGGGCAAACTTATCATTAAATCTTCTCGGTTTATTTTAAGGGCCATAAATTGCCTGAACAACCTCTTTTAGTCTTTGAGGAATTTCTTCGGGACTCTTGTCTTGGAAATGGTCCAAGGCTGCCAGCGCCTTTCCTTTCTTCTCTCCCTGGGTTTTCGACACTCCAACAGCTTCCTCAAACTCCTTAGAGAATATTTCCACTCGCCCCAACTGAGGGTTAACCATGTTTTGTATCTCCTGATTCAGACCAAAAGTTCTTTTCTTTTCTCGTATCTTATCTGCGTCCCAATCGGCTGGAACTGGATCAGGAACAGGGTCTTCGTCATGAATCACAATATAGGGGATTTGAAAGTGGTTAGCGATGGCAATATATAAGGGCAGATTATGTTTTGATCCGCAATCAATGACCGAAACCTCGGGATCGAACAAACTGCATTTCTCAGCTATATAGGGGAGTGCCGTTTTTTCTGTTTCCCCTTCGACAAAAGCCACTCGTTTAGCAAAGAACATTTCACCCCTATCTGGGTTCACCCAACGAGCCATATGAAACCGGCGCTTCCGGTCTGCTGGTTCCGCCCCGCCAAAAATTTCCATGGTGCACTGGCGCACCTGGGTCCCTTCCCGGGGGTTCGGTTTGGTAATAATGCAAATGTTCTTGTGTTGGTCGAGGTCCACGAAATGCGTCGAATGGCTGCAAAGGAAGACCTGATGGTCGGGGCTGTCCGAAATTTGCTGAATTGCCACTGCCAGCCTCCGTTGGGCGTGGGGGTGCAGGTAGATTTCCGGCTCTTCCATGGCGAAGATGACCGATTCAGAGGAAGCCCTGGGAAAAGGTCTCCCCGCTTCTGCGGGCGGCGTGGCTCGAAGCGCTTGCGCCCAAGCCCGGATAAGGGCGAAAATAACCGCCCGCTGGAGCCCATGCCCCTTTTGTTCGGCCAAAGTTTTGACGCCATCGTCCAAATGCAGGTTAGTGCCAAGTTCAAAGATCTTCTCGACGACCGGGGGGATGATCTCAATCTCTACATCCACTCTCCAATGCGATAATTCGGTCCTGAGCGCTGTCTCCAAATTTTGCAGTTGCTCCGGACGCTCTCCGGTGCCATCTTCGCCGCGGTTTAATGAACTGACAAGACTCTCCAAGCCCTCCCTTATATCCTGAAAGCGGGGGTCTCGTTCTGCCATCTCTTTAACCGCCCTGCTAAGCAGTCGACCAAAGGTGGTGGTGGTCTTGATCTTAGTTTCATCCGCCAAATCCCGAACTGCTGGAATGAGGTAAAAATCCGGCAGAACGCCGCCGGCAACATTTTTTGGACCGAATAATGGCCCAGCTTCCAAATTCTCGAGGAAATTCAATTCACCAACATGAGCATAAATATATTGGGCCTGAGCTTCTTCAATGAGCGCTTTAGTCAGGCGACCGCTTGAAGGGACAAGGGTGCTTAATGGAGTCCCTTGGATTTCTTCCCGGCTGGTCAGGCGTGTAATGCTTTCTCCTTTTAACCACCACTCCTCCGGTTCATTGACATAGCCGTTATAAGAAACCTCCACGGAGCCTGCGTCAGCAAGTCGTGCGCTCTTCCTTAAACATAAACCACCATTAGGACGTAGGTATTTTTTGAAAGTAATGCGTTCTTGCTCTGTAAGGCCTTGGAAAGTAAGTTCTACCCAAAGCGTATCGTTTCCTTCCCCGAAAATGCAGAAATCGCTTTGGGTAGGCTTTGCAGATGTAGATAGAGCAAATTCAAGGGCCCCAATAACATTGGATTTTCCGTGGTTGTTTGGCCCCAACATGACCACAAGGGGCTGGCACTCCAAATCCAGATCGCAAATGCTGCGGTAGTTATGAATCTTGACCTTTTTAATTTTCATCGGCAGCCCTCCTTTTTATCTCCATCCCAGAACCGAGCTTGCTTCTCAATCATCTTAGCCGAAATTATGTAGCAGCCTTGGCCAGCGCTATCCAAAAAGAGTTTTGGGACATCTTGCCCGGAAAAAATCCCCAAAAGTTTCTGTTCTTGAAGCCGAATCCTCTCGTCGATGCCATGATAGCACAGGTTAAAACTGGGCGATTAGCTCATCCCCTTTTTCAAAGGGCGGAAAAATATTGCGAGGCGAGGAGCTGATAGAATCCGTTATTCTTCTGACTCCTCCTCACCCGGTGGGGCGGAGGTATCGGTAAAACCACAGAGCAGGGCATAAGGACAATACTGGCAGGCCCCCAATTTTTTACCTTCCGGCGCCGGGTTGGGAGCTGGGCAGAAATCCCCGGCCGCCAGGCGCCGCCCCAAATCCTTCAGCCTGGCCACCAGGGCTTCGGCCACCCGAGGCCATTCTCCGGAGCGTTTGCCAAAGTCCTCATGCTTCAAATGATCCTTCCGCAGGCTTTTGAGCCCGATAAACCCGGCCCGGAGCTTCTCAGGCTTGCCGGGAGCCCCGGCCAAGCCGGATTCCACTGCCAGCAGGTAGCAGGCCAGCTGCACTTCCTGTAATTCGTCGAACACCTCCGCGGCTTTTGGAACCTTGCCGCTCTTATAGTCCCAGATGACGGCCTGACCGCTATCCGGGTGATGGTCCAGGCGGTCCAGGCGCCCCTTCAGCGCGAAAGGCCAGCCTTCCTTCTTGAGTCCGGAGAACCGCGCCTCTATGAGCTGCCAGCGCCAGCCCTGCTCATGGCGCTGCTGTTCCAGGGCAAGCCATTCCCGCAGGAGGCTGCGTCCGGCTGTCGCCCCACCGAGCCAGCGCTCCAGTTCGGCTCGCCAGTGCAAATCCTCCCGGAGATCGCCCAGCACCTGGTGGGCTGCAGCCTCCAAAACCGCCGCGGCCCGGCCGGGGTCCCAGCCATGTTCTTCCAGAAACTGGTTAAACGCAGCAGTAAATCGAGCCAGAACCTTATGGAGCCGGTCGCCCCGCTCCCGGGGATCCAGGCCCGCCTCGATCTCCGGCAGTTCCTTAAGCTCCAGGATGAATTCCAACAGAAAGCGGCAGGGGCAGCCAAGGGCTGTGGCGGCCTTGCT
The DNA here is from genome assembly GCA_050014275.1 of Desulfobaccales bacterium. Taxonomy (GTDB): domain Bacteria; phylum Desulfobacterota; class Desulfobaccia; order Desulfobaccales; family 0-14-0-80-60-11; genus JAPLJC01. The sequence continues at coordinate 7,656 of JBEKDQ010000106.1, forward strand.
CAGGGAATACTCAGGAGCCAGAGTAATGGAGAGCGGGCCGTCGCCATAGCCGCCAAAGACAGTCCCGACATCAGACAAGGCGGCCCGGATCGCCGGACTTCGGAGCCAGGCCCGGTGCGGCCGGCTTAAAATCGCCATTTCTTGCGGCTCCCATGGCCCCAGGTACAGTGGGCTGCCCACCCGCTTCTCGTCCTCGACCACTCCAGGCCGGGTAAGGACCAGGTGCGGAGCGGCGCCCAGCAGGTTATCGTAAAGCCCCCGGGAAAATTCGTGCTGGCTCCGGTAAGTGCCGCCCAGGACGGCGCGCCTTTCCGCGGCGGTGAGCAGGGGCAGGGAGCGGGGCGGCGGCGGCAAGGCCCCGGAGTTCATCCCCAGGCAAAAGACCCGGGAAAACTCCAGGCCCCGCATCTCCAGGAGGCCCAGGACCTGGATGCCGGCCTCCTGAA
>JBEKDQ010000107.1:0-8087 GCA_050014275.1 Desulfobaccales bacterium
GGGGGGGAGAGGTTCTGCAGGTACTGGTCCGCAAAGCCCAGGGCGGCCTTATCCCCCAGGGCTGCCGGGATAAAGAGGGCCGAGGGCATGGAGGGCAGGCGCACCGGCGTCTTCTCCTGGCCGGCGGTCAGGCGGCTAAAGATCCAGCCGTCAAAGGTGAAGCGTTGCCCAAAGAGGCGCATGGACTTGGTCGCCTCCAGCAGTTGCTCCTTGGTCGCGGCAAAGACGCTGGGATCAATGATCACCTCGGAGAGAATCCGGGGGCCCTGAAGTTCCCCCAAGCGCTGGGAAATTTTTGCCAGCGTGGCCGGGTTCAGGGCCTCTCCGGCGGTGAGTTGCTCCGTGCCCAGGACCTTGACCAGGAAATTGCGCCACTCCGGGTAATTGATGTCATCCGACTTGCCGGCGAAAAAGCCGGTGATCTCCATGAGCCGCTGCCAGTCTTTCAGGAGCGGCTGGCCATCGGGGCCTGGGCTGGCCAGGAGGAAGGTCACCAAAAGGGCGTCGCTGACGCCGTTATCCTTCAAGAGATAGCCGTTTCTCCCCAGGTAGATCATGGCCCGGAAATAACTCCGCAGGACGGAACTCCTAACATAATGGCTGCGGGGGGTGAATTGGGTGTAATCGGCGGGCCTATCTTGGGCGTACTGGCCATAAAGGGGAGAGGGCGCCAAGTCCCGGGCGGCGTAGATCAAGCGCAATTCGGCGGCCATGCGGTTGAACATCGGCTCGGAGAACTTGCCCTTGAACCGGTCCAGAATCTTGAGGCTGTTTTCTAGGGTGTCGCCGTCATCCGCCGGGGGGGCTTTGGGCGGCCACGGGGGGATTCCTTCCAGTTCCTTGGGACTGAGCCAGTGGGCATTCTCCAGGATGACCAGAGGAACGGTGAGCTGCGCAGCGATGAGCTCATAATGCTCCGCCAGAGGGCCGGAGGCCGCGGCCTTGTCCTCCAGGGCCTTGGTCTGGAGATTGGTTAAAAAGCGGCGCAGGGTCTCGGCCAGCTCCGTCTTTTCCAGATACTCCAGAGAATTTTCCAGATACTTGTGGAAGGCATGCAACATCACATCCGGATTGACGAAGCGGCAGTTCTCCGGCTTGCGTAGCAGAGAGTCTTCACTCCCGCTCGGGTAGTCAAACAGTTCGAGCATCTCGTCATAATGAAATCCCACCCTCCCAAGGTTTACCTGCCCTTTGAAACGGGTGTCGTCTTTGGGAATGAGCAAGAACCGATGCTCGTTCAAAAATTTTTTCTGCCCCGGGGTGAGCCGGACCCCCACAAGGGCCGTGACCTGCTTATAGTTCAGCGCCCGGTCCAGGGTCACTACCTGCTCCTGCAAAGCGGGGGCGACGGCCTCGGGCGGCGAGGACGGCAGGGCGCCAAAGGCCCCCAGTTCCAGGGCCGGCAAGGACACGGTTGGCCCCGTCACAGGCGGGGCGGGCTTTTCGGAACTGCACATGACGATGCACATTACCGTCAGGAGCAGGGGGACAAATTTGACGATTCGAGACTTTGCAGGAGCTTGCATCGAGGCCCTCCCAGGATCGGTAATTAGCCCATTATAGTCGCAGTGGCGATTTATCTCATCTGAAAAGTGCCATCGTCAGGGTGAACTCAGCCTCCTAAAAGTTACCTCGGGTCAGGAGTTCGCAAAAATACGATATACCAATGCCTTATTCCATTTTTTCGATCTTAATGGGAGAAAAGCAATTCAAAATACGTGTCCGATCCGATGACTTCCATATAACTTGCCAAGAGCTACCCTTATCGGTGGTGGTGGAAAAATTCCAGATATGATTTGGCTAGCGAATTGAGGCTTTGGTGGAGGATTCAAGATTATTACAAACAAAAGGCCGATTACCGCCGGTCCTTCTTTTCAGGTTAGGCGTTCAGGAGCGCCTGAACTGCTTTCACCGCCCTCAGCCTCCCGGCGCTGTTCCTCCTGTTCCCGTTTCGCCGCCTCTCTCTGGCTGGAGAGAAAACAATCCTTGCCGCGTATGGGGCTGCCATCGACCAGAGTAATCCTAAGTCGGATGATTAATGGTAAAATAGCTCCGGGCCTTTCACTATGGGCTTCCCCACCGCTCCGGCGATGGCTTCTAACATGCCCCGATAAACCCAATGGTGGAAGGGAACCAGGCTATACCAGTAAACTATGCCTGCCAAGCCCCGGGGTAAAAATCTCGCGGTTTGTTTAAGTTCCACCTTGTCGTCTCCTTGCGGGGTGAGGTGAAACTCCAGGACGGCCTCCCCAGGCAGTTTCATTTCGGCCAACAATAAGAGGCGACGTGGCGGTTCCACCTCCAGGACCCGCCAGAAATCCAGGGCGTCTCCCTGCCGGAGTTCCTGGGGATGGCGCCGGCCACTTCTAAAACCGATGCCGCCCAGGAGCCGATCTATCCAGCCCCGCAGCCGCCACAAATAGTTGCCAAAATAGTAGCCGGTCTCTCCACCCATCCTGATGATTGGCTGCCAGACGTCTTCGGGAGTAGCCTGTATCTGGACAGAGTAGCCGCACTCCAGAATGGTGCCGCCGGCATAAGTGGTATCGCCACAATAGGTCCATTCCGGGGGAATGGCGTCGCCGGCGTCCATCCAACAGGTGTCGATTTGCTGCTGCTTCAGCCGCTCCAGCGCCAGCCTGATGGTTTGGCGGCAATCCAAAAGCTCTTGGGGAATAATGGCCCGGATGCGATTGTCCTCGCAAACTACAGGGTTACGAAGCCCCTCGGCAAGGGGCCTGGCGAGGCTCGCCGGGACCGGAGTGACCAGATGAATCCAGTAAGAGCTCAAAGTGGGCGTCAGAACCGGCAACGGGATGATGAGTCGGCGCCGAAGATGGGCTTCTTCTGCATAAATATCGAATAATTGCCGGTAGGTCACCACCTCCGGGCCGCCGATGTCGAAGGTTTGCCCTCGAGTTTCTTCATGTTCCAGGCAGCCTTGCAGATAAATGAGCACATTGCGGATGGCAATGGGTTGCACCGGGTTGTGAACCCAGCGGGGGGTTAGCATGACCGGCAGGCGATCCACTAGATAGCGCAGAATTTCAAAGGAAGCGCTTCCCGAACCCAGGATCATCGCGGCCCGGAGGAAGGTGACCGGCACCGGACCGGATTGCAGGATTTGGGCCACCTCATGTCGGGAGCGGAGATGCTTGCTCAGGAGGGGGTCCTCCGTGCTACCTAATCCGCCCAAGTAAATGATATGTTCCAGTCCGGCCTCGGCCGCGGCGCGTGCCATATTTTGGGCCGCCGTGCGGTCGGTCTCGGCAAACCCCTTGGGGTCGGCCCCCATGGAATGGACCAAATAAAAGGCCGCGCGGCAGTCTTCCACCGCTTTTCGTAAAGAGTCATAATCCAGTACATCACCCGCAGCCAACTCCGCTAGCGGATGTTTGGCCCAAGGTCGGGCTTTCAACTTGGCTATTGATCTCCCCAGAGCTCGCACCCGGTAACCCGATTCCAGGAGTTTGGGTACCAGCCGGCCCCCAACATATCCCGTTGACCCGGTAACCAGCACAGGTTTGGTCGTCATCAGATACCCCTGTGAAAACTCTTCAGAACCAGATCCTGTCCTAACGCGCCACCGGGATCAGCACCTCGTTGCGGAGCGGGAACCAGGGCATGAAAGGTGGACTGTACCAGGCAAAGACAAGCTCATCCCTTATTTTTAGACCCCTTTGCCGAATGAGTTCCTTGAACCGACTCTCCTTTTCCTCATAGCGCTGGGTGACATCATGGCGATGAGCTCCGGTGACGACGAGGGACAGAGGGACGCCATGGCCTTCCACCAACAAATGGCGCTTGCTTCCTTTTTTTTCCCCGGTCCGTCGGACTCGGACCAACCGCCTCCTGTGCCAAAGGCGCTTTGGTCATGGCGCTATCAATACTTTGCCATGACCAGGATATACCTTCCATTTCATTGTATTCCGCCAACCCGGCTCGCCATATGGCCAGAAACGCTCCAGCCCGTTCCCAGAGGCGAAAGTAAGCATGAATCGAACTGGAACTACCAAATCGCTCTTTGGGAAGAGCCTTCCATTGACAGCCGGTGCGGAGAACATAAACAATACCTTCAAATACTTTGCGATAATCAAGCGGCTTTCTGCCGCTACCTTTTTTCCGGATATAAGATTTGTTCGGGTCCCTGGTTGGTTGCGGTAAGAGAGGCTCCACACGCTTCCAAAAAGCATCAGAAACAGCCCATGACGGCAACCTTGGCATGCGCACCTCCTTTAAATGGTTTTATGGGCATGCATGCCATATTATTTGATAAATGTCAAGTTATTTACGGATAAGCTCTTAGTTCGAATCCTTGTGGTTTGCCTTTCAGTGCTTGGGCGTCGCTAAGCCGCAAGCGGCGAGTCTAAATCAGGCCACCGGTGGCGGCGTGGGCGTCGCCCGCGGATGCTCTCGGAAGAATCGCGCCAACTCGCGTGACGCATCAGGGCCGGCGGGGTCGGTGTAGGAGCCGCTGTGGCTACCCCCCGACCAGGCGTGGCCGGCGCCATGGATGGTCCACCGCTCCACGACGGGCTGCCCGCGGCCGTCGCGGTAGATCTGGCGAGTGTAGGTGTGCCCGCCGTCTACCTGACCCCGCTCCACCGTCACGGGCGGGACGGCTGCTCCCGGAGTTTGGGACCCGGCGGCGGCGGTCCACTGCTGGACCAGGCGATCGGCATTGCACGTATGAACAGTCGAGTCGCCATCGCCATGGAAGAGGATCAGCGGGGCCGGGCGACCGACGCGTACCTGTCCCCGAGGACCGCCTTGCTGCATCGCTTGAAATGCCGAGGGGAGGTCCTGCGCGCAGCCCGGGGCCAAGCCTGAATGCACGCCGACGGCAGCATAGAGGTCGGGGTACGTCGCCCCCATGATGGCCGCCATTGCCCCACCCGCGGACAGGCCCGCCACATAGACCCGGCCGGGGTCGATGTTGTATTGGGCCATCACCTGGCGCGTGACCCCGGCGATGAGCGCGGGCTCGCCCTGCTCGCGTTGCTGGTGGGCGGCTTCAAACCAGTTCCAACATTTCGAGATGTTGGCGGTGGGGGCTTGCGCAGGATAGGCGACGATGAACCCTTCGGCTTCCGCCACGCCGTTCATGCCGGTGCCGGCAGCGAAATCATCGGGGGTCTGAGTGCAGCCATGGAGCATGACCACGAGCGGCACAGCTTGGCCGTGATACCCGCTGGGGATGTAGAGCTTATAGTCGCGGGTTCCCGCCGCACATGTATGGGTTCCTGCGATCCACTGGCCGGGTCCGGCGACGTCCAGCTTAGTCGGCTGCAGGACGGAGCCGCATCCGAGCAGTCCCTCCAAGCCGGGCACGCACAAATCGACGGGGGGCATTCGGGGCGAGACAAAGGGACGGCCGGTCGGCACGCGGCGAACCGTCGCGCGGATGGATGGCCGGGTCCGGGTGTCCGCCGGCGCAGGCGCTTCAGACGAGGGCGCTGGGCCTGCGTCGGCCGGTTCGGTGGCGACTTGTCTCGTGGGCGTGAGCGGCTCCAATGAGCTGATCTGGCCCACGGATACATTGGGCAGAGCGTGCCCGCCCCTCAAGGTGCGTTGAATGAGGGCCGTCGCCTCGGCCAACCTGCCCTCGCGCGTGAGACGCGTTGCTTCCATTATTCCGGTGTTCATGAGGTGTCCTTTCACGGGTGTTCCGCAGGCGGCCACCTGGGCCGCCACGGGCCCGGTCAGGGTTCCGCCGCGACTTATGGCGGCGGAAACCCTATCTGATTCGTTCGGCCAGCGCCCGCTTCACCGCGTCACTGGCATGGAATGCCCCCAGCACGTTGATGCTGTCGATCGTTGCCAAAGCCAGTTCCGGCGAGACGTCGTCGGCGATACTCGCCAAGCCCAAGACGCTGATCTGCAGCCGCTGTCCAGCCGCTCGTACCGCCTCCAAATCCTGGCGGGTGTACCGCTGCAGCCCAAGCATTAGTGTCTTGCGGGTGACAGCCTTCCGGACGGCCTCGGCATGGGTGGCCAATTGGTTACGGATAGCGGTACGGATGAAGTCGGTGCGATTCGAGTAGAAACCCTCCTGCACCAGTAGATCAATCTGTCCCAGATCAACGGGGCCCAGGTTCATCGTGATCTTCTCTGTCTCGCCTGCCATGATCGCCTCCTCACCATCCAATTGCCATCCTTATACCATCCTATTGGATGGTAGGATAGCAAGGGCCGGGCACATAGTCAAGAGAATTTCTTGTCGCCATGCGTTTTACACAGATGACTGGCATCGTCCCGCGTTGCAACCGAAGCTTGCCCACAAGTCGAACCGTGAACACGCCGCCAGAAGCGTATGACACTTTTTGGGGACCTATCTACGGATGGGGATTGGCCTGATTTTGCTTTTAAAATTTTTGGGGCTGGGTCCCATCACTGGGGGGGGTCTGCTTGTCACCCGGAATGAATTTTTGAAAAAATTCCCGCACCGATCATATTGACCAGGGGGGGACGGGATCCTATCATCGGGTTTTGGTTTCGGGGCCGAAAATCTATAGGGCCTGGCCTGGCGGTCGGGGCATGGGAGAGCGGACCGGGGGCGAAGGAGCCTGGTAGGAAGCGCCGGGAAGGGACAGGCAAGGAGCACCGGGGGCTCTCCAATGGGAGCGCCCCGATTCCCCCTCACGGACCCGCCAGGATGCCCCAGGCTGAATCCCAGGCCCGGACCCTGGCCCCTACCCTTCACCTTGAGACGATCGGCTGAAATGGCCCGGATAGCGCCATGATTTTCGGCAAATTTGAGCCATGGCTGAGGGCAGTTTGAGCCTGCCGGATGATAGAATGGCTTCCCAGGATGCCCTACACGGCCCGATAGAGGGGAAGGGCCAGGGTTTACCATGCGGCCTCAATGCTCATTTGAGGCGCTTCCGGCATTCCCCCACCATGGACCAGGAGCTTGTGCTTCCCCCTCTGCCAGGGCCAGACACCCCATAGGTTATCCTACGGTTATCCCTTCCTGCCAACAGGAGTAATTTCCGCACCCTGGTTATCCCTGGGTTATCCCTGAGGTTTAAACCGAAAAAGGGGTTAACCATTCTCGGCTAACTCCTTTTATTTACTTGCCAATTTGGTGGGCCGTCGGAGGCTCGAACTCCGAACCTAGTGATTAAGAGTCTCGCCAAATATCGTTTTACCACGTTCCAAGCCCTTTCAGAAAAATTCATGGATAACGCCAAAATGCTTGACTTATCGCATTATTATCCTTATATTTCATTTCAGGGTAGATCATAATATTCCTTGCGTTGCACAGTAATTTTTGCTACCCCAGTTGCTACCCCAAACCTGGAGGGGAAACCTAATGAAATTTACTGATAAAAAAATCAAAAATCTGAAGCCCAAGTCCCAGCGTTATGAGGAATGGGAAGGGAACGGCTTTGGTGTCCGAGTCACCCCCAGAGGAGTCAAGAGCTTCGTCTACCTTTACCGATTCGAGGGCAAGGCACGTCGGCTGACCCTGGGGACCTATCCGACCATGAGCCTGGCTGATGCCCACAAAGCCCATGGTGAGGCCATGAAGAAGCTAGAGCAAGGCATTGACCCGGGAGCCGTGACTGTGGCCGAGCGTAGAGAGAATCGAGAGGCCCCCACCGTGGCGGACCTGGCCGAGGAATATTTAGTAAAGTGGGCCCGCCCCAGGAAACGGTCATGGACGGTAGATAAGCGCGTTTTAGAGAAAGATGTTCTTCCTGAGTGGGGGCAGCGTAAGGCCCGAGGGATCAGCAGGAGGGATGTTATCCGGCTACTGGATAGGATAGTTGACCGGGGCGCCAGCATCATGGCGAATAGAACCCTGGCGACTATTCGCAAGATGTTCAACTTCGGAGTCACCCGGGATCTTGTTCCTGTATCCCCCTGCATTGGAGTTCAGGCGCCGGCCCTGGAAAACCGCCGAGATAGGGTGCTAAGCGCTGAGGAAGTCAATTACAACCGCCTAAAGGCGGTGGCTTGAAACAATGGCCGCCTGAAGGCGGCTCACGGGGCTAATGTGAAGTCGCCATCGCGGGCACGCTCTTCAAGATCTTGCATGGCTATATATTGCATGATCACCTCGTCAGTGACGTTGCCGGAAG
>JBEKDQ010000108.1:0-8032 GCA_050014275.1 Desulfobaccales bacterium
AAAGTTCCTCAGTATGTGGGATACCTACCCTTTGGCAGCCGGTTCCCGCGCCGCCGGGGGCGACGGCGCGACATTTTCATGATTTACGGGTGGGCCGAAGGCCCATGAATGACTGCCTTGAAAAGTTATGAAGAATAGGTGGCGCAGGCGTCTCGCCTGTGCGGACTAAAGCGGCTTTGCTGGCGAGGGATATAAGGTGCGCAGTGCGCACCCTACACGGCGGGCGCGGAGGCCCGCCCCATAGGCCCGCCCCACCCGTCTTCTCATAATTTATGGGTGGGCCGAAGGTCCATGAATGACTGCCTTGAAAAGTTGTGAAGAATAGGTGGCACAGGCGTCTCGCCTGTGCGGCGCAGGATAAAGCTTTCGATAAAAGCGCCTTTAGTGGCACAGGCTTTCAGCCTGTGTCGAACTCCTAGGGCGGGCTGTGCCCGCCGAATTTTGGCGGCCGCAGGCCGCCCTAGAGGTCTCCTGGAAAAGTTTCGATAATGTGGATTCCCCCCCCGGCAGCCGGTTCCCGCGCCGCCGGGGGCGGCGGCGCTACATTTTCATGATTTATGGGTGGGCCGAAGGTCCATGAATGACTGCCTTGAAAAATTTTCATGTAGGGTGCGCACTGCGCACCATAAATATGCGTAATTCTGCTCCGAAAAGTTCCTGCGTATGTGGGATATCCACTCTCTGGCAGCCGGTTCCCGCGCCGCCGGGGGCGGCGGCGCTACATTTTCATGATTTACGGGTGAGCCAAAGGCTTATGAGCGACTGCCTTGAAAAGTTGTGAAGAATAGGTGGCACAGGCGTCTCGCCTGTGCGACTGATGGGCGGGCGAGACGCCCGCCCCCGGTCTTCTCATAATTTATGGGTGGGCCAAAGGCCCATGAAGGGCTGACCCCAAAATTCCGGTTCGGCCGCCCGATCAAAAGCTGACCTGCCAAACCACCTCTAAGCGCTGGTCGGTTCCCAAGTTCGATCCTTTGCTGGCAAAATTGACTACCTGGTTAGTGCTGCCGTCGATGCCGGTGCCGCCCTGAATGGCATAATCCTGGCCATACCAGGTTTTTTCATAGGACAACAAGATCAAATTGTCCTTGTAGAGGTAGTAAGCCACGCCAGTGATCAGCTTGGTGTACTTGGCGTCATCGGCGATCACGGCATTCTCGTCGGCATTGAACCAATCCATGCGCGCAAAGACATGCAAAGGATACGCCGTATCCCAGGACCAGAGGCAAATAGGCAGCTTCACATCGCCGAACCCCGAATATCCCAAGGTCCATAGGGAGTCGGCCCGGCGGCCGATGGGAACCGCCCCGCCCGTCACGGTGGTCCAATTGCCGGCCTGGTTGCCTTTGGTGGAAATAATTTGGGCGCTGAGACGGAACCAGGGATGCTCGTAGCTCAAGTGTCCCAGGTTAACAATCCAGTCCGGGTAGTATTGATAGAAAGGCCCCCCAAAGTTAGAGGCGCTGGAGGAATTGCCTTTCCCGTAAAGGCCGAAGTAAGTGGCCTGAAATCCCGGCAAAATATCCGGCAGGGGCCGCACGCTGACGCGGTATTCCACCGGCTTGTCTGGGTGGTTCTCCACGGCATGGTAGCCGCTGCCATTGTAAACGCCCACTTGCCAACTGCCGTAGCGTCCGTCATAATTCGTACCACCCAGAACTTCTTTGGCATTGGGGAATTCACCGCCGAAATAACCCCGGATACTCCCTCCTAGATCCGCGGAATTAAGTACGCCCTCACGTTCAATGGGGATGGTCCCCTGGCACCGGTAGGGATAGAAACTCTCTTCCCAATCATGCCAGGGGTTATGGCCAAGACCGAATTCGCCTATAATTTGGGTCAGGACGTTACCCACGTTGCCCGGCTTGACTGCGGCATAAAGGTATTTCTGCCTTATCTTCCAATCTCCGGCTTCGGCATCAGTGGCGATGGTAGTGGTTCCACCCCCGGGGGTACTCACGGTCTTGGTGGTGCTGGCATACTCAGTGAGATCCGTGGTGGACCGGGCGGACAGCCAGGGCGTAATTTCCTTTTCGACGGTCAGGTAACCCCGCTCGAGGTAAAATTTATTTAGGCCGACGTGGCCATCATTGTTACGCCCTTCAAACTCCCCATTTTTAAGTTTCACTTCCGGTCCCATAAATTGCGGAGTGTCCCCCACCGTATATCCGAGGTAGGCCAGCATCCCGACATGCAACCCTTTCAAAACGTCGGGCAGATTCTGGGGAACCCAGGAGGCGGCATTCCTTTCCACCTGCTTTTCCACTGCCGCCACTTTCTCATCGACCTCAGTGGTCACTTTTTTTTCGGAATTCGCGACCTTGTTATCGACCTTTTGCTCTTTTGCTTTCTCCAGTTCCTTGGCCTCTTTTTGAATCTTATCCGCTTCCGCGGGAGTGAGGATTCCTTTGCTGATCAGCACTTCCAGAAGCGGGTCCCTATCCGCCCAGGCGGGTGACACCACGAAAGTCAAAACCATTATCACGGCCCAGATCCACGCCCAGGTTTTGCCCCTTTGCTTCCATCGGGGTCCGTTTTTGACAACTACCGCTAATTTCGAAGAACTCCTGTTAAACTGGTCAGATTCCATACGCATTTTCCCCCTTGTCCTGAGTTTTCTCCCCAGCAAGGCGCATTAACAGGGCCATTTGTTCCTTAAAGGTGTGTATTCTGCGAATTTACGGTGTGCATCCTGCGAATTTACGGTGTGCATCCTGTGAATTTATGGTGTGCGGACTATAAATTTATAGTTACTGCAGAAGAAATTTCCGGGCCCGGAGATCGCCAATCAGTACAGCAGCTACTGACTTGCCGCTGAAAACGAACCCCAAGTTACAATCAGAGGGAGACTGGATGCTGCGGGCCTGGAGGTGGCCCTGAGGAAAGGGGAGCGGGGCTTGAGCTTATAGATTTTGGGGATTAGGTGATTGCCTAACTATGGCAACCCGGCTTCCACAAGCAATCTTGTTCCTGGCAACTCGAAATGGCCTGGTAACAAGGGGAGTTCCCTTCCTTTTCCTGGATGGCGCGAATAAGGTCGGCTTTCCGAAGCCGAGAGTAATTTTTCACCCCCAGGATGCGGGCTTTTTCTATGATCTGATTCATCATCATGGTGAATCGCCTTTTTGGCAAAAAATGCCCGGCGTCAGTTAAGTTGGCCGGTTCCTGAGTTTAGCGCGACCTGGTCATAATTCGTCCGGTTGAAGATCCTAATGTTGGCATGGTTAGCTTCCGGATTATCAGTTAAATGCCGTTTCCAGGAGTCTTCCCGAGTTTCTCCCGGCCGCACCTCAATAATGGCCAGGCGAACGTTAAAATACCCCTTTAACCTGCTTAGCCAGACATCTTTCTTAATATTTTTCGAGTTTCGCATGATTACCATATTCCATCCAAGTAGATATTTTTCTTCTCGAATTCTTAATATTTATTTATTAAGGTGCTATTTCCCTTTTATAAAAATTTTGTTAATAAAATTTGAAGGGGTGAAGTCAGTTTCAGGTCTTCAAAGATGGAAAGACAGGCGCATGCATGTTAAAAGAGGCTGGCAAGGGAGGGAAAGGCCGTGGAAAGCGAGGCGGCCAAGGCCATCATCAAGTGCATGACGGAGATTATCTAAAGCCGCAGGGGCAGCGGCACAGAACATCCGGCCCACCCAGGCTTCCGAGTTTCAACAGGAGCAGCCATGGCCTCTGCCAAGACCGCGGCTAAGGGCTTCCAATTCCCTATGCTTCAGGGGATTTTGCCCATCCAGCGCTCCCAGGTGCCCGCTGACATCGTGGCGGGCATCTCCCTGGCTGCCTTGAACATCCCTCAGGCCATGGGCTACACCAGGATCGCCGGCACCCCGGTGATCACCGGCCTCTATGCCATCCTCATCCCCACGGCCCTCTTTGCCCTTTTTGGCTCATCCCGGCGCCTGGTGGTGGGAGCCGATTCCGCTACCGCCGCCATCCTGGCCGCCGGCCTCGCGGGTCTGGCCGCCTCTGGCTCGTCCGAATATATGGCCCTGTGTGGGGTGTTGGCTTTCATGGCCGCGGTGATGCTTATCATCGCCCGCCTAATACGCCTGGGGTTTCTGGCGGACTTCCTGTCCCGCACTGTACTTGTGGGCTTTCTGACCGGGGTGGGCATTCAGGTATCCCTGGGGGAAATTGGCGGGATGCTGGGGCTGCCCAATGGCGGGCATAGTCCAATCGGCCACCTCATCCACGATCTCCAGCATCTCCAGCAGACGAATTTCCACACCCTGGCGGTGGCGATCGCCGTCCTGGCCATCATCCTGGGGTTCCACAAAATTTCAAAAAGAATCCCCGGGGCGCTTATTACGGTGATCAGCGCCATTATCGTGAGCTGGGCCATTGATCTGGCATCCTCTGGGGTGGCCACCCTGGGGACGGTCCCCCGCGGCCTGCCGAGGTTCGGGCTACCCCAGGTACACTTGAGCACCAGTCTTCTGATGCAACTTTCACCTGCAGCCTTTTCCATCTTTGTGGTTATCCTGGCCCAAAGCGCTGCCACCTCCCGGGCCTATGCTGCCCGCCATAACGAGCCCTTTAGTGCGAACATTGACCTGGTGGGCCTCAGCCTCGCCAACGTTGGCGCCGGGCTAACCGGCGCCTTCGTGGTCAATGGCAGCCCCACTGCCTCGGAGATGGTGGACAGCGCCGGCGGTCGCTGTCAACTGGCCCAGATCACCAGCAGCATCATCGTCCTTCTGGTGCTCCTCTTCCTGACCGGGCCTCTGGCTTACCTGCCGGTCGCGGTCTTATCCGCGGTCGTTTTTATCATCTGTATGGACCTTATCGATGTGAAGGGAATGCGGCAGATTTTTTGCGAGCGGCCAGCAGAGTTCGGGGTGGCCCTCATAACCGCGGCCACCGTAGTCCTCCTGGGGGTGGAGCAGGGCATCTTGCTGGCCATGTTCCTGTCACTGGTGAGCCACACCCGGCATGGCTACCGGCCGAAAAACGCGCTGATCGTGGCGGCCCAGCCCGAAGGCTGGAAGGCCGAGCCGGTGGCTAGCCAGGGCCAGCTTCTCCCAGGGCTGATGGCTTACCGGTTCACTCATGGCATGTATTATGCCAATGCCGAGCAGTTGTCCGAGGAGGTCACCATGCTGGCCAAAGAGGCGAAGCCGCCCCTGGTCTGGTTTTGCATCGACGCCTCCGCAGTGGATGACATCGACTACACCGCGGCCGAAACTTTGCGCTCGCTCTATGCTATGCTCCAGGAGCAGGGCATAAGGCTGATATTTTATGCGGTCTCGGATGAGGTTTATGCTCAACTGGAACGCTCGGAGATAACCGGCCTGGTCGGCCAGGATGCCTTTTATGCCACAGTAGGCCCGTTGGTCAGCGCCTATAAGGCAATGCGAAGGACTTCTTAGACTATTGAGGGAAGATCCCTATCTTCCCTTTCGGAAGGGATTAATGAGCAAAATGAAGGAGTGGCTCTTTAATTTCGCCTGGAATCTGCATGACCGGCGGCGGGCGCTGGTGTCCAGCTCTCCGGGGCTGGTGGCTGCCGTCCTTGCCTACCGGCTGCTCGGTTGGATGTGGGAAGTCTCTTTCCTGGTGGGTGGGTGCGATTTCCCTTAAAATGAGAGCAGCCGCGCCGTGGCCCCTAACCTCAGATCCGGAGCCGACGATGTCCGATAAGCCGCCAAATCCATCCAAGTCTCACGATTGGTCCCATTTTCTGATCCAGAACACCCCGGGCGCGGTTATTACCTCGGATCACCAGGGGCGGATCACCGAGTTCAACCCCGCGGCCGAGAGGCTGACCGGTTATAGCCGGGACGAAGCCATGGGACGCCTGGCCGAGGAAATCCTGCAACTTCAGGGGGTGAACCTGAGCATTTGGAATCAGATATTGAAGGGGCAGAAAGATGTCACCGAGGAACTCTACCTGCGCAACCGTTCAGGCCAGGAGGTGCCGGTGATGGTCAGTTCCTTCCCCCTCCGGGACGATGGCGGGGATCCCCAGGGCGGGGCCATCATCATCCGGGACCTGACCCCGGTAAAGCGCCTGGAGAGCGGGCGTCGGCAACTGGTCAACATGTTCGCCCATGACCTGAAGACCCCGGTGGTGGGAGCCGCCGGCCTGATCCGGCGCCTGCTGCAAGGCAAACTGGGCCCCCTGACCGAGCCGCAAATGAACTACCTCCAGATCATTGATCAGGAGATGGAAGGGCTGGAAAAATTCATCGACCGGTTTCTGGAATCCGCCCGCTTGGACCTTCGGATTCTGGCTCCCCAACTCAAAGTCCTGAATGTCCGGGAGGAGTGCCGGAGAGTCGTCACCCTGTTACAACCCCTGGCCGAAGACAAAGGGATCACACTGGAAACCAATCTACCTCCAGAGATTCCCGCCCTCCGGGCCGATCCGCTCCTATTGCAAAGGGCCCTGGAAAACCTGCTGGGGAATGCCATCAAGTATAGCCCCACCCATAGCCGGGTGATGCTGGCGGTTCGGGTCGAAGACTCGGCCATCCGGTTCACCGTACGGGACCAGGGTCAGGGGATTTCCCCGGAAGACCTGCCCCATCTTTTTGAATTCTTTTATCGCGGAGAACAGGAAGGGAGCACCCCTGGCTTCGGTCTGGGGTTGGCCGCGGCCAAGCGGATCATCGACGCGCACGGCGGCCGCATCTGGGTGGATACGGGTCCGGGCCGCGGCTGCGCCTTCCATTGCACCTTCCCCCTGGAAACCCGACCTGCCTCACCAAAACCGATCAACAAATTATGTTAGAGTAGTAAATTAGTTTTTGGAGGGCGGGTGACTGCTCCGGTCTATTTCAAATACGACCGGAAACTCCTGGGGGAACTGTGTCACTGTGCCAGGGAGAGCCTGGAGATCTTTTCCAGAATGGCGTTGAGCCTTGATGAGCATGGATACTTCTGCTATCCTGCCTTCAAGGTGAGGATTCGGCTCCAAGAATAGAAACTTGCGGGGATTTCCCCCCGGGCAAAGCGGTTCCCAAAACCATTTTTTAACTGCGGGGCCAGGGCGGCCTCATAATTTCGGCTGCAACCCAAGGCACTGACTCGTGCTTGACTAGAAGTGGAAAGAAATACCATGGAAAGCCAAACTCTGGCGGCATTCTGGAGCGTCCCGGCGGCGGACCTGCTGAAGCAACTGGATACTTCTCCCCAGGGGCTGAGCCGGGAAGAAGCGAAACAACGGTTGGCCCGGTTCGGCGCCAACCAACTGGGGGTCCAGAAGCGCACCAATACCCTGATTCTGTTGCTGTCCCAATACAAGAGCCCCATCATCCTGATCCTGTTCTTTGCCAGCGGCCTGTCTTTCGCCCTGGGGGATCACACCGACGCCTTGATAATTTTGTTCATTTTGCTGGTGAGTGGCCTCCTGAGCTTCTGGCAGGAATGGGGGGCGAGCAACGCGGTGGCCAAGTTGCTGGCCATCGTGCAGATCAAGGCGACGGTGGAGCGTGAGGGAACGGTCCAGGAAATTCCCATCGAAGGGATCGTTCCCGGAGACGTGGTTCACCTGAATGCCGGAGACGTCATCCCAGGCGATTGCGTCCTGCTGGAATCCAAAGATTTATTTGTGGATGAGGCGATCCTCACCGGGGAAACCTTTCCGGAGGAGAAAATGGCGGGGGTTTTGCCTCTCGACACCGCCCTCAGCCAGCGGACCAACTCCCTGTTCATGGGAACTCATGTCGTCAGCGGCATCGCCACGGCGTTAGTGGTCTGCACCGGGGGTGGCACCGAATTCGGCAAAGTCTCAGCCCAACTGAAGTTGCGGGCGCCGGAAACGGAATTTGAAAGCGGCGTCCGGCACTTCGGATACCTCCTCATGGAAGTGACCCTGCTGCTGGTAATTGCCATCTTTGCCATTAACGTCTATCTGGCTCGCCCGGTCCTGGAAGCCTTTCTTTTCTCCCTGGCCTTGGCCGTGGGGCTCACCCCGCAATTGCTGCCGGCCATCATCAGCATCAATCTGGCCACGGGGGCCAAGCGCATGGCCCTCAACAAAGTAATCGTGAAAAGGTTGGCTTCCATTGAAA
>JBEKDQ010000109.1:0-7940 GCA_050014275.1 Desulfobaccales bacterium
CTGGCCTTTAAGGAGAATCTCCAGTGGCTGAAGGCGGAGATCGTCGCCGACCTCAAAAAGGTGATCAAGGGCTTCAGGACCCATGGTTTTGAACATAAGGCGGTGCTGGACGAGTATTTTATCCGCCTGGATGGGGTGACCCACGACGTGGTGTTGATGATGCGCCCGGTCATGAAACGAGAAGAAGCGGAATTTTAACCGCGGAACCATGGGCTCGCGGTAAGACCGGGGCGGGTATTAAACCCGGCACTAATATGTAAATAAACCCTTAAATATCAATAGCTTATACTAATTATCCTTTTTATTTCCAACCCTATTTCCAACCCAGGCCGGGAAAATGGGGGTAAAAGGGGTCAGAATGTCCCCTTGTGCCTGGGGGCTATTCGGGGTTCGGTCCGGGGCTTGGCGGATCAATTTTTTGAGCATGGGGGGGGGAGGGAGCCAAGTCAGCCCTTGTCGCGCCTCCTGGGGGGTCTCAGGGGCTTCCTGCCGGTTAGTATGCACTGCGCCCTGAGCGCCCTGGCTTTGGTGGGGGTCATGGCGCCGTCATACTGCCGCCCCGCCACAATGACGCCATCATACTGCCGCCCCGCCACTTCTTCTCTCAGTTTGCCAGCCTTGCGGTATCGGATGTAGTAAATCTTTTCCGGGACGCACGGGCAGCACGTGGTCCCCATAACGTAGAAAACACCCGGATATTTCGTTTTGATTCGCTTAAATTTTGATCGTGGCATGGAATTTAACCTCCACTTCACCCTGAAAAGCAGACCATTATCAAGGGTTGTCACCCCACTTTGGCATAAAAACGGGGGTTTTCGGTGTTAGCTGTTAATTGAGTATCAAAACCTTTCTTGCCTGCCGCCCTTGCGGGCTGCGGGTCTCTCGGCTTTTGGTGGGGGATATTTCAACTTTTAACAGCTTCCCAAACCGCATAAAAATTCCCGCCTTGCTCCATCCGCCCCGGTTGCGCCCTTCTCCGCTCATGCCGCTTTCTCCTGTGATTTGGTAGCCTGGGATGTCTCAATGGGGGTATGGTCAGACACATGGCTTGAGATACTCGCCGTCTGAGCTTCCGGGTCCCCTCTCTCGGTAGCCGATTCCAAAGCCCGCAATGCCATTTTTAGGTAACTCATTTTTAAAATCCCCATTGCGAAAAAAGCGAATTAAGCGAAATAAGGGTTAGGTTGAGAGGGCTTTTTTCGCATTTTTCGCTTATTTCGCAACTCCGGTGTATCTCAATCTCTCGATGGGCCGTCCGCCAGTCTCGACCGTCTCAGTGGCAATAATACCCCGCCGCAGTAATTCGCCGATGGCCAGTTGGATACGCTCCGCCGCCTCGTGACGGCCAAAAAGGTTACTGACTTCAGTCCGGGTGAGTCCGTCCGGGGCCGCCCTTAGCGCCTCAAGGATAATGTCCGCAACCGGATCTCCTATGGCCTGCCCAAAGATGTACGTAACGGAGGTCTCGCAGTAATCCCAGACCGCCAAGGCGGCCAGTAGGTGCAGCACACGAACAAACTTCTCTCCATCCAGCAGGGCATAAATCATGGACAGCCTCAAAACTTGTGCCTCCGCCCGGCTCGTGAGCGCCCCCACCAGTCCGGGCTTTCCCTCCGAAAGCTCCGGGTACACCGAAGCCCACAGGGCGCGGGCCTCAGGGTCCCTGGTAACTTCGCCGGCGCCAGCCGCAAAAGTCACCGCCTCCCGCAGCCGCTTCAGAAAAGGGGTAAAATCAACCTCAGAAATCCGCCCGCCTTCCGGCAAAATCTTTGATCGCTTCACGCAGAACCAGAGGATGCGGTTTCCGAAACCGTTTCCGGCCTCGGTCCGGGTCAAATACCTTTTTAGTTCTTCTTTGGTGATATGCCCTATCATCGAAACGTGCGCTCCGGTGGCCTTGGTGGGGGAATTTTTGGTTAGGGTAGCGAGGTCTCCGGTGTCCCAGGCGTCGCGGGCCACAGAGCTTAAGATGTTTCCTTGCCGCTCAATTTGCCTCAAGACATTAGCAAACTCGCTCTCTACCACCAGCAGCCGCTTATCATCTTCTCCGGGGTCCACGATTACATCTTCATAAACCATTTGGCCGTTTTGCTTTTTAGCCTCACGCTTCATAATTGAATCGCGGACCTGGAAGATTAACCCCTCTCCGCTGGATAATCCTGATTTCACTCGGCTTTTCCAATCAGGGTCAACTGTGGTGAGGGGTGCCTTCACTTGCCCCATGGACGTGCCTTTCCTCCCCTTGGCCGTCTCCCCCACGGCAACGCCGAAAAGGTTGCAGCAATGGGTGTCCGCCTCGACTCTGGCGTACGCCCCCTTCCCGATCAGATTGCCGAAGCCGGTCAAAAATTGCAGCAGCAGGGCCGCCGGGTCTGATTCGGTATGCGGATCCACCAGGCGCACAAACTCTCCTGCCAGGCCGTGAAGCGCTTCCGGGGCCAAGGTGGGCCAGACAGCAACATCTCTCTCCGTCTCCGGCCACGCGCCGCCCGTTGCTGCTCCCTGGTCCGCTCCCCTCGTTGGTGCGCTCCGTCCGGGGGTATAAAACTCGGTCATCCCGGCCAGGGCCTTGTCAATGGTAATGGCTCCGTAGGTGCTCCCCGCCGTGGGCCGGTCCCATTTCTTCCGCATGAGTTCTGATTGCCGAAAAAGCCGATCAATGCGTCCGGGGTCCGGGCCGGTCCAAAAAGCCAGTAAGCTACATAAGGCGAGGTCTCCCCTGTTATCATCCCCTTCATATTCGCCAATATCACCCCGCCACAGCTTTTCAAACTTGCGGCCATTGGCGGCCAGTTTAGCCTTGTCTATCAAGGCGAAGTCTGAAAGCTCCGGGTCTGCGCCTGTGTCTTTAGGTGGGGGCTGCCCTGGTTCCTCTGGGGGCTTGCCGAAAATCTCGGTATGCAGGGCTTCAAGCTCGCCTTGCCGGGGTTCGATGGTGGCCGGGGTCCCTTCAAGGTGGTGGCCGGTCATGGTGAAGTACCGCCCACGGTCATACATTTCAATTTTCCCTTTGCGCCGGGGGCCTGGGGGCAACTTCCCTTTAATCAGAATGTGCACCCCACGGCCAGAGGGGGAAACTTCCGTATAACTCTGAAGTCGATCAATGATAGATTTTGCCCATGCTTCAATTACCCCGGCTTCAGGGTCCCGGCACTTGTCCAGGTCCACACCGGAAAAAGGATCATCGGCGCTAAACTCATATCCTATTCCGGCAACCCCATTGTTACTGTGGGCCTCATAATGTTTTAGGGCCTGGGTATAGGTCCCCCACGTGTCGGGGTTATCCGCCTCCGCTTTCCGTTTCGGGTCATGGGGGCAATAAGGAATTTTTGTGGGCTTGCCATCCCTGGTTTCAAGTTTCCATAAAACCCATTGGGAAAATGACTTTGTTTCTTGTGGCAGCCGCTCGGGGGTTACTCGCCGCATAGCCCCTCCCCCACTCTGGCACCCTGTCTCCGGGCCAAATCTTCCATAACCTCCCGCACCACTTCGCCCACATGAACAGGCCCGCCCCGTCTCCCTTCCTGAGCTTCAAGGGCTTGCAGGGCTGCGTCCAGGCGTAGGGATAACTCCGGCTCAAAAGTGGGGCACATGGCGTTTTGCAGGAAAATGAGACGGCAAAGGGCTTGATATTGTGCAGAAAGTCGGCTAAAATAGCAGCAAGATTGCCTATAAACTCCAGCCGCCCCGGTTCGCCCGCCAGCGCCGGGGTTTTCTTTTTCTTGGGGGCGCATGGTAATCACGCCCCGGCCTCCCGCCGGGCCTCCGGGTCAATCCGGTGGCTCTCCATAAAATTCACCACATCGGCCAGCGCATAACGAATACTTGCGCCAATTTTTGAGTAAGGGATACCCCGGCACCGATACCGGGCGTTAGCCAGGGTTTGTAATGCAATGCCCGTCATTTCGTTAACCTGGCGGGGCGTCAGAAATTTGAAATGTTTTAAGTCAGGGTTAAGCATGGCTCATTCTCCTTTTACCTGTAAATATCCGCACTTACCCTTAATTGGGAAATTCCTAAATGGACAAGATAAAAAAATGAAAATTATTTGTATGTAATTGATTTTGTTGGGAATAAAAATTGATATTCAAGAAGAGGAAAAAAGGAAATTTCCCGATGGAAAAGGAAATTTCCCGATAGACTAATTTGTGGTTGAGGGGAGTGGAGTTAAATTTTGACTTGACGCAGATTAAAACGGTTGTTGGGGGAAAGTCTCATTACTAAAAATAATCTTGGTTCTATACCCTCTCTCTTTTTTGTAATGGGCCGTGTATAGCGATTCATCAATTCCAAAAAGCTTCCTAAGATGTTCGTTCAGTCTTTTGGCAGAGTTAGGTAGTCTGGCGTCATACTTTGGATTTTCACGTGAAATGAATCCGTTATTTTGCGCAAATAATTTGAGCAACCCCCATAGTAGTGTAGGCGCATCGCCCTTTCTTTTGTCTGATAACCCTAATTCAGCATAGGTGTAGCGTTCTTCCCGAGCCGGTGTTTTGATCCTTACCATTTCATTAGATAGGAGGGTAATTTCAATATCTTCCCATCGAGTACCAGGCTTGCAAAGTTTTTGTGATTGTTCTCCTGAAATTGATTGTTTTTGGGATTGCACTCCCAAAAGCGGCTCGACATCATCAAAGCTGAAAAAACATTTATCTAAATCCTTTGCTGATATTATTACTTCCTCTGTATCGGGCAAATCAATGAAGATAATGCCATCGGGCGTCAGGTCGATCATGGGACCATTGAGCGAACTCGGCAGCAGCAAGGAGGGTCCTAAAGAGAGCAATACTTTTTCCCCTGTATCGGGATCATGGGCCGTAAGTTTGCCATCTTTAATAAGTTCGCATAGGTCTAAGTTGCTTATATCCAGTTTTTCCTTTACCTCTTTGCCGGTGAACCATTTGCGAAGGTTTGCCATTTCCCGCCTCCTGCCGCGGCCTGGTGGTGAATCCGGGGAAGGCGGCCAGGATAACCGCCGTGTCGGGTGCGCTCCCTATCCCCGGAAATTGTGTTCTGAAATCAGCGCCAATTTTGCCAAAAAAGTTGATCCCTTATTCCCTGCAAGGCGTTTATCGTTTGCTGGGACTGTTCCCATCGCTCGTTTTCTTCCCCGACTTGCTCATACATTTTTGTCAAAGATTGTTCGTCTTCCGTTAATTGCTTGTCTCGAGCTCGGAGCTCCTTCAACTTTTTAAGAAGCGCCTGGCGTTGGTGCCCTAATGCAAAACCATCGTCCATTAGCTTGGCCCAGGCCTCAAATTTGCCGGAGGCAGACAGCAGGTCCATCAGCTTATTCGCCGCCAGGGCCAGGCCGGCTTCATCCTCATGTCCCGCCAATGCCTGATTATAAACCTGATTAACAGCTGAATAAGCCCGAAGCTCTTTATCCGACAGGGTAGCCAGGAAGTTTGTTTTCCCCTGTTCGTTTTTGTCGAATTTTATCTTCCAGGCGTGCGCCTCCTGCTTAAAAAGGTTGTAGTCCCTGGTTAATTGCGTCCCCCTTTCGAGGTAGGGCTCCCAGGCCCGGTTGACTTGGGCCATTTCCTGATCGAGCGCCTTTTGCCACTGCTGAGTTAGGTCCTCCTGCGGCGCGCACCCCAGCAGACTTATAACCAAAACCAATAAAGCCATGGTTTTCATTAAATTACCCCTCGCCGTAATGCCTATCCCGTGGTAGGGCCTGATTTCGCATATTAGCCTATCCGTGGTAAGCATTTTCTGGCGAATCTCCCCAGGGCAAGGAACAAGGTAAGGGGTCCTCCTTTTCGTGTCTCCTGGGGCTTCTCTTGCGGCCGTTTTTCTATTTCTCTCCCTTCAAGTTGGCAACCTTGGCCCTCCCATTCATCACCTGCCCTATCAATTCCCCGGCCAGGTCTGAGGCTTGGCAGGTTCGGCAGGTACCGTTGCTTCATCTACTTTCTCCTTCCCGGCGTAGGTGAGGATACTATCAACTTTGTCATCCTTGTCATAAAGGACTCTTACCTTAACCTCTGAGCCATGAAACACGGCCTCCGCGGGAGTGCCAACTACCTCCCATAGACCAAGGGTGAAGACATCGGCAACGCCGTGGAACACAGCCCTACCAGCTTTGGCGCCGGTGGAATATCCCTGTTTGAAGGCAAAGACATCTTGTTTTTTGCCGTCAACCACATCTGTGATCAACGGCGACCCCAGTTCGGCGATCACCCGGGACCTTTCCACGCCCTTTGACAAGACGGAAAGGTCTTTCCGTCCAGGTTGCTGGGTAGCCATGACTACGGAGCAGCCAGTGACCAATACCAATAGAAAGCTCAATATCCATACTTTTTTCATAGATTTATTTCCTCTCAAGGTTGGCAATTTTAGGGTTACTGCCATTCATGGCCTGGCCTATCAGGTCCCCGGCCAGGTCTGAGGCCCGGCGCATGGGATCGTCTCTCAGATGGGCGTAGCGCTGGGTCATGGCCGGTGTCTTGTGGGTCAGGAGTTTTTGCAAGGTGTAGATGTCCACCTGGCCCGATGAGGCCAGCATGGAGGCGTAAAAGTGGCGTAGGCCATGCAAGGGCCGGAAATTCTTGGACAGCCCGGCGGCCTCTCTGATACGGGTCACATTGATGCTGGTGCGCTGCTTCCCGCCCCGCCCCGGAAAAAGATAGAGGCTGCCGGTCCTGATATGCCCTTCCAGGAGTTCCCGCGCCCCCTGATTCAAGGGGATGGTCTGATCCTTGCCGCCCTTGGGGGTGCGGATATGGATAAAACCCCGCTCAAAATCCACGTCCTGCCATTGCAGTTTAAAGAGCTCCCCCCGCCTCATGCCGGTGAGCAGGGCCATCATCATAAGGTTGGCGGCTTGTTGGTCAGGGTCCTGTTCTATCGCTTCCAGGAGGGCGGCTAATTGTTCCGGGGACAGATCCTCTGTCTTGAGGTTGTTCACCTTGGGCATTTCGATCTTAAAGCCCAGGCCGGGACACAGGCCCTTCTTGACGCCGAAATTGATGATCCGATCAAGCAATTCCAAAACATTCTTGACGGTCTTGGGAGCCAGGGTCTTTAAGAGAGTAATGCGCCGCCGGTGAACATCAATTTGAGCAATATTTTTCGGTTCCTTGTCGCCAAAGGGGGGCTGAACGAATTTACCATACCTGTAACGGTCAGTCCTGAAATTTTTGGAGTTCGGTTTATCGCTGATATACTCCTGCCACAGCCGGTCAACCGTCCATTTGATTTGGGCGGCGCCCTCCCGGATTTCTTTTCGGGATTGCCGCTTGCCCTCTATCCTCTCGGCTCGGATTCCCGCAGCCCTGGCCGGGGTCATATCATCGGCAAACTGGCGGCCTACCTTTTCCTCATGGACTTTGCCAGCTTTTTTGAATACGATGTAATAAACCCGTTCCAAGCCCTTGCCGCCGATGCGCTCGGCTTCCCGATAGAACACGCCGGGATAAGTGGTCTTGTGGCGCTTCATAGTTTTGCCTCCTTGGGGTTGGAAATTTCGTTTCCAGTTTGGTTCGATGCTTCCTAATCAAAGTGGATTTTTCCAACCCTATTTCCAACCTTTGAGATAATTATAGGGGTACAAAATGGGATGTCAAGGGAAATGTGAAAACTGATTATATCGTTTATTCAGGTGGTTTTAAAACAAGGTGGGACAGGCTGGTAAGTGAAGTTGTCCGGGTATTAAACCCGCCCCTTTTAATCTGGGGCCGGGCTGGGAGCGGTTAGGTTTTTAATCAGGGAGAGAAACCCATGGGGCGGGTAATTACCGGTGTGGAAAGCTTCCTGCAAGACCCGCCTGCCTGGGCGGCCCGGACCCGGCTGGGGCTGCTGAGCCACCCGGCGGCGGTGGCCGCCGATTTGACCGCCGCCCGGGGACTCCTGGCGGCCCGCTTTCCCGGGCAACTTAAGGTGCTGTTCAGTCCGCAGCACGGCCTGTGGGGGGAGAAGCAAGACAATATGATCCC
>JBEKDQ010000110.1:0-7928 GCA_050014275.1 Desulfobaccales bacterium
GGTTTTGGGGCGGCGGACCGATGGTTACCACGAGCTGGTGACCGTGATGCAGCCGCTGAGCCTGGGGGACCAACTGACGGTCACCCCCGGGGGCGACACCCTGCGCTTCATTTGTGACCACCCGGAGACGCCCCAAGGGCCGGAGAACCTGGTGTGGCAGGCGGCCCAGGGTTTCCAGGAGGAGACCGGGATACGGGTGACGGCGCGCCTGGAGTTGCGAAAAAGGATCCCGGTGGCCGCGGGTCTGGGGGGCGGCTCCACTGACGCGGCCGGCGCCTTGCAAGCCCTGAACCTCCTGTACGGCTTCCCCCTGGAGGGGCCGCGGTTGCACTCGCTGGCGTGCCGCTTGGGGGCCGACGTGCCGTTTTTCCTGGGGCGAGGGCCGGCGGTGGGCCGGGGCATCGGTACCGACCTCAGCCCCCTGAGCCTGCCGCCTTATATCTACCTGCTGCTAAATCCCGGCGTGGCTCTTTCCACCCGCTGGGTTTATGAAAACCTGGACCTGGCCAAATTGTCCGAGGCGCCTCGCCCCCTCCCGTCCTGGGACCCGGAGCATCCGGAGCGCTGGGTCCATAACGATCTGAGCGAGGTGGCCGTCCGCCGCTTTCCGGAACTGGCCGAACTGCAGGCCCGCCTCAGGCAAGCGGGAGCTGTCACCCAGTCCGTCTCCGGCAGCGGCCCTACCGTCTTTGGGCTCTTCGCCACCTGGGAGGCGGCCCGGGAAGCGGCCCGGGTCTTGCGCCGGTCATTTCCGGGTTGGCTGGCCGCCACCCAGGGTCTCACCGGCCATGAAACCGACAACGCCTGGGAGCGTCGTCTATGCATGACCTGAAAATCTTCACCGGCAACG
This sequence comes from Desulfobaccales bacterium, assembly GCA_050014275.1. GTDB lineage: Bacteria > Desulfobacterota > Desulfobaccia > Desulfobaccales > 0-14-0-80-60-11 > JAPLJC01. The sequence goes on from JBEKDQ010000110.1 coordinate 851, forward strand.
CCAACCGACCTCTGGCGGAAAAGATCTGCAACCACCTGGGAATTCCCCTGGGGCAGGCCACGGTGGGACGCTTCTCCGATGGGGAGATCTTGGTGGAGTTCAAGGAGAACGTCCGCGGGACAGATGTTTACATCATCCAGCCCACCTCTATGCCCTGCAATGAGAACCTCATGGAATTGCTGGTCATGATGGACGCTTTGAAGAGGGCCTCGGCCCGCTGCGTTACCGCGGTGGTGACCTATTTCGCTTATGCCCGCCAGGACCGCAAGACCGCGCCGCGGACCCCCATTTCCGCCAAGCTGGTGGCCGATCTCATCACCACCGCCGGGGCCAACCGGATGCTCACCATGGATCTCCATACCGGGCAGATCCAGGGATTTTTCGACATCCCCGTGGACCATCTGTACGCGGCGCCGGTGACCCTGGAGTATATCCGGGAAAATTTTAGCTCGGACGTGGTGGTGGTCTCCCCGGACGCCGGCGGGGTGGAGCGGGCCCGGGCCTTTGCTAAACGCCTCAACACCTCCCTGGCCATCATCGACAAACGCCGGGACGCCGCCGCCATCAAGGCCATGACCCTCATCGGCAATGTCTGGGGCAAGGAGGCCATCATCCTGGACGACATGATCACCACCGGGGCCACCCTGACCATGGCCGCGGAACTGCTGATACGCCATGGGGCGCGTACTGTCCACGCCTGCGTCACTCACCCGGTCATGTCCCGCCATGCGGTGAGCAACATCCAGGGCTCTTTGGTCCAGTCCCTGACAGTAACCGACACCATTCCCCTGAGCCCGGAGGCTGCGGCTCTGGAAAAGATCCGGGTTTTGTCGGTGGCCCCTCTCCTGGGGGAAGCCATCAAGCGCATCCACAACTTTGATTCAGTCAGTTCTTTGTTTGTGTAAAGAGCGGTCAGCTATCAGCGGACAGCTAAAAGCAAAAGATCAAAACTAAAGATAGGTCATGTCTCAGATTTTCCTATAATAAAAAATGTTCTTCATCTTTTGCCCTGTAAAATGTAACCGCAAGCTTAAGCTGCGAAAATCCTTAATAAAATTAGCGCAGGCTAAAGCCTGCGGCTACCAGAACATGTCGAGGTTTTTAAAGGTATTTCTGAAATATGACACTAGTATCGTGTCTCGGGAATATCTTTAATATCTCTTGGCCCCAAAAGTCCCCCCCCTGGAGGGGAGGGGGACTTTTGGGGGGAGAGCGATAACCTTTGAAGATAACATAAAAGCTAACCTGGTTAATGGTGATAGTGTATTGTTTCAGGAAAACCTTAATAAAGGAACCCGCTTTATTCCATCCTCCTTGAGGGGGCGACACCAGGTGGGGGTGATATTTGTTAGCTGAAAGCCGACTGCTGAAAGCTGACTGCTGATATGCGCCTCATCATGGGTTTGGGGAATCCCGGCCGGGAGTATGCCTGGACCAGGCACAACCTGGGCTGGCAGGTGGTGGCCTACCTGGCGGAATACTGGGGGATTCCCCTTAATAAAAAGGGCCTGGAGTCGGTTTGGGGCCAGGGCAGGGTAGGGGAGGAGAGGGTGGTCCTGGCTCAACCCGCCACCTACATGAACCTCAGCGGCCAGGCGGTTTCCCTCTTGCTCTCCTACTTCAAACTCACCCCGGACCGCCTGATGGTGATTCACGATGACCTGGACCTGCCGCGATGGCGCCTCAAGATCGTGGAGCGGGGCGGCGCCGGGGGTCACCGGGGGGTCCTCTCCATCATCAGCCGGCTGCACAGCGAGGAATTCCTCCGGGTGAAGATGGGCATCGACCGGCCGCCGGCGGCGATGTCCGGGGAGGGCTATGTTCTGTCCCATTTCCCGGCGGCAGAGGCGGAAAACGTGGCCCGCTTCATCGAGCGGGCCGCCCGGGCGGTGGACACCCTGGTCCGGGAGGGGCTGGCCGCGGCCCAGAATCTCTTCCATGGCGAGCCCCATGATTTAGTTGAATAGATTTTTGGTGGCACATTGCGGCCTTTAGGGCGCAACCGAACTAAAAAATGACCTGATTACTTAGTACTTGATTTCTTAAATATGGTAAAGTTTCTTGTCTATCCCCCCCTCACCCCAGCCCTCTCCCCCAATGGGGGAGAGGGTTGGGGTGAGGGGGAATTAATCACTTGTTCCCGCTGTTAATAAATACGTTACCGGATTTATGAAATCGGGTACGTAGTCAAATCAACATCATAAAGTAAAAATCTTTGCCAAAAAACAAGAAACTCAGAATAGGTGGCACAGGCGTCTCGCCTGTGCTCATTAAATAAGTTCGAAAAGCCATTTTAAGCGAAGCCGGATGAGATAATGGAAAACGCTTATTGCTTTTGCTCCGATCAATATGTTATAATTAATTATAATAAATAGCAAATTGGAGCAAAATTATGCAACATAAAACTCTCAGTCTGCTACAATTTCAAAAAAAGTTTGGTACCGAAAAAGCCTGTTAGAAACAATTGTTTTGGTTGCGTTGGCCCGAAGGCTTCAAGTGCCCTCACTGTGGTCATGTGGAAGCCTATTTTCACCGCACGCGCCACTTATATCGGATTAATCCTAAAGTTACCATTAATTTTACTAATTTTAGTCGTGGACCTAAAGATATGATTGACGCTTCCGTTTCAGCAATTACTGTCCTTGAGTATCTAGAAGGCCGTGGATCAGAGGTAGTGGGGGAGACGGGTTGGGCAGCATTATTTTGCCTGGACCTATCCCCAATAGAGAATGCACCTCCCGTTCTTAGTTGGCCTGATGAATCCTAAAAGGATTGAGGCACAGGCGAGACGCCGGTGCCACCAAAAGAATGCGCCTCCTGTTCATCTCCACCAACCGCTGCCATCTCGTCTTCCTGCCTTTGCCCCTGGGCCTGGCTTCGATGGTTGCCGCAGTGGGTTCAGAACATGAAGTTAGGGTCCTGGATTTCATGTTTGCCGAAGACCCCCTGGCCCAGGTGGACCGGGCAGTGGCGGAGCTGCGCCCGGAACTCATCGGCATCTCGGTTAGAAACATTGACAATCAGGACAGCCGCCTGCCGGAAATCTATTTCCCCGAAGTAAAAGGCCTGGTGCAGCACTTGCAGGGAATCAGCCCGGCCCCGGTGGTCCTGGGAGGGGCAGGCTTTTCGGTGGCGCCCCTGGAATTTATGGAGTTTACCGGGGCCGATTTCGGCATGGTGGGCGAAGGGGAATTTTTTGTGAGATTCTTGCAGGCCTATCCTGAAAAGGAATGGGACCAGGTTCCGGGCTTGATCTGGCGCCAGGACGGCGGCCTCAAGCTGAATCGGCGCCAGCCCATCCGGCAGCTCGATTTGCTGCCGGGTCCGGCCCTGGAATATTTTACCCCGCGCCACTATCAGGAGACCCAGGGAAGCGCCGGGCTGCCAGGCATGATCCCGGTGCAGAGCCGCCGGGGCTGCCCCATGAGGTGCATCTACTGCAGCACCCCGCTCCTGGAAGGGACCCAGACCCGGGCCTGGGCTCCGGAGCAAGTGGCCTCCTGGCTGGCAGCCTGGCATGAGAAGTGGGGCCTGACCCGCTTCTATTTCGTGGATAATATCTTTAACTGTCCTATCGATTACGGGCGGCGCCTCTGCCGGGCCATCGCCGAACTGCGGCTCCCCCTGGAATGGGTCTGTTTGATTAATCCGGCCTTTCCAGATCGGCAATTGTTCGAACTCATCCGGGCTGCGGGCGGCGCCATGGTGCAGGTGGGTAACGAAAGCGGCTCGGAACTGGTGCTGAGCCGCCTGGGCAAAGGATTCGAATTGCGGCAGGTGGAGCGCACCCTGAAACTGCTGCAAGCAACCAACTTGCCATTCACCTGCTTCCTGCTGCTGGGCGGCCCCGGCGAAACCCGGGAGACGGTGAAGGAGAGCGTCGCCTTCTTGGAGGCTTACCAACCTAAGATGGTGAACTTGAAGGCCGGCATCCGCATCCACCCCGGTCTGCCCCTGCACCGCCTGGCTTTGGCGGAAGGAGTAGTGAAACCTGAGGACAACCTATTATGGCCCAAGTTTTACCTGGCCCCGGCCATCCGAGAGTGGATCTGGGATTATCTTGGAGAAGTGGCCGCGCGGCGCCCCAACTGGATCTTATAAAGACGGTTTTTGGTTTTCGGAGAATGATCAATGGAAAAATCAAGGAGTGAACATGGCTCCTCCACCGGATGACGAGAGGGAACGCCCCAGTTGGAGAGAGATAGATCAGCGCCGGGACCGGTCCGGGGGAGCGCGTCCCCTCCGTCCACCCCGGGTTCCAAAGAAGCAAGCGGAAGAGATGCGCCTTAAGGCATTGGCCCAGGCCGAGGCCCTGTTCCAAGGCAAGCGGGCCAGGCCGGAGTATCAAAAAGACCTGCGGGAGTTGGAGGCCAGCCATGGTACCAAAAGATTCGCCTCCTATGCCAGGAAATTCCTGGAGGAATACGGCCTGCCGGGGGAGTGGGGGGCGCTGACCCGGCTGTTGGAGTATCCAGACCCGGCGGTGATTCAGGAGGTCCTCCAGGCGATGGCGTCCCAGGTGGGGGGCCGCAGCCGGGTAGAGCAGCAGGGCTTCAAGGGCCGGCTGCAAGTCCTGGCCCTCACCAGCCACCATGGGGAGGTGCGACGCTCCGCCGAGGAGATCCTTTCAGGAATGGAAAATAAATAAAAAAATATATTTATATTGACAATAAAATAAAAATATAATAATTTATTCATGAAACCGGGTTCTCCCGGGTACCCATAGCGGCTGCCGGGATTACGGCGCCCTCCGGACCTATTCCAGCAGCCGGGGATCTAGGCACAAGGAGGTGCTTATCTCATGGGAAAGAAGGATGCTCCTTTGGTTTCTGGCCTGGCGTCAAGTCCAGGACCAGCCCCGCCGGAATTATCCGGGATCATCACCAAAGATTCCGCTTTCCGTCTGATCCTGGCCCGGCTTCCTGCGTGGGCCCAGTCCGATCTCCCCATCATGCTGACCGGAGAACCGGGGACCGGAAAAGAACTGGTGGCCCGGGCCATCTTTGCCCTGAATCCGCAGCGGCGGCCTTGCCAGCTAATCAATTGCGCCGCCCTGACCGAATCCCTGGCGGGCAGTGAACTCTTCGGCCACCTGCGGGGGGCCTTCACCGACGCCCGCAGCCCGCGGCTGGGCAAGTTCCGACAGGCCCACGGCGGCACCCTGTTCCTCGACGAGATCGGGGAGTTGCCCCTGTCGGTGCAATCCAAGTTGCTGCGGGCGGTGGAGCAGGGGGAGATCGAGCCGGTGGGCGGGGATATGGCGGTGAAGGTGGATGTGCGCCTGGTGGCCGCCACCAATCAAGATTTGCGAGAACGCATCGCCCGGGGCTATTTCCGCCAGGACCTCTATGACCGCCTGGCGGTGTTGGAGATCCACCTGCCGCCCCTGCGAGAGCGGGGCGAGGATATTGTCCTGCTGGCCCGGCACTTCGCCCCGGAGGCGGCCCGGCGTCACGGCTGCACAGGGCCGCTGGAGTTTACCGCCGCCGCCTGGCGCCGCCTGGAAGCGCATAGCTGGCCCGGCAACGTCCGGGAACTGAAGAACGCGGTCACCCGGGCGGTCCTGCTGCACCGCGGCTGGCGCATCTGCCAGGAGGATATCCAGTTGGCTTCAGGCGCCGCTCCGGGGGAGCCGGGCCGCGGTGGGGGCACTGGCGTGAGGGCGGCCGTCCGCCCCAGCCGGAGACGGCTGGAGGAGCTCTTGGATGAGACGCGGGGCAATATCTCCGTCCTGTCCCGGCGTCTCGGGGTCTGCACCAAGACCATGGATCGCTGGATCAGGTCTTCTAACATTGACCTGATGAATTTACGGAGGGGCACTCCCTTCTCTGTCCTGAGATTAACGGACACTATGGCTGGCACTGATGGTTAAACCAAACGCTTTTATATACTTGAGATGGCGTTAAAAGGTGGATAAAGTTTTGTTTACTCTAAGAAATGCTTATGATAATTTTTCAAAATGCGGCTATTTAAACCAAAAACCATTCCTGGCTGGCTTCTTATTGCGTTTTGGTTCTGTTGGGAATTCCTGGGAGCATGGGCTAGAATTGAATTTGTCTTTAAAAAAGCGTGGCCAGGGAAGCCTATGATACCAATTTTCGCGACCATTGCTCAATCACGTTGGTTTTCAATTACCATATTAGTTGCTGGTTTGGCATGGATATGGTGGAGTACTCGGCCTAAATCAATTGAGAAAAAAGAAGGGTTAAGGCCAGAAAGACTACCAGTCATAGAAATTCTTAGTCACAAGAATGGGAGGGATGTCCAATATCGAGAGAAGGTGAGTGGCACAATAAGCATGCCGAATTCTTCAATGCAGGTATTGGTTCACGCTGGAAACGACAGGTGGTACCTGCAAAGAAATGTTGTCGTGAGGGACAATTCTTGGGAAGTGGAATGCTATTTTGGCGATGAGGGAAGTCCATCAGGGTCTTCATATGAGATTGTGGCTATATCGCCAGCGCAAAAAATTGCAAGTATAATCGATACACTTCCATCTAATGTTACTAAATCAGAATTTATTACGGGTTATCGCGCTTAATTCATTAATTGATCATATATAATCGTAACTAATTAACGGACCTCCCCGATCGGACGCCAATTGGTAAACCAAAAAAGTGAAGCCGCCCTTCCCCCGGGAAAGGCGGCTTTTTTACTGGAATTCGAAAATAAGGAAATGGTGGGCTCATGCCCGCCCTACAACTCCAAAATCCGAAACTCAAAACTCAGAGAACCGACTTCACCGCGATCTTGGCCAGTTCCACGATGCGGTCCGGGAAGACCCCGAAGCCGATGATCACCGCGGCCAGAGCGTAGTTCAGCAAGCGGGTGGGCTGGCTCAGGATTATCGGCCCCAGGCCGGGATCATCCTTGAAATAGGCGGCATAGAGCACCCGCAGATAGTAATAGAGGGACACGGTGCCATTCACCGCGCCGATCAACACCAGCCAAAAATAGCCGGAGTTCATGGCGGAGGTGAAGAGCAGCAGCTTCCCGGTGAAGCCGATGGAGGGGGGCACCCCCGCCAGGGCGAAGATCCCCAGGATCAGGTTCATGCTGAGCAGGGGACTGCGGCGGT
>JBEKDQ010000111.1:0-7883 GCA_050014275.1 Desulfobaccales bacterium
CGCGCCGCACATGTTAAGGCAGCAGGCCAGGGCGATGCGCACCTGGGCCGGCAGTTTGTGGCTGCCGAAGTATTCATACAGATCATCCATCACTGACTTGACGATGCCCGAGGCGTCGATGGCCGGGGTATGGCAATGGACCCAGCCCTGGGTATGGACAATGTTGCTCACCGAGTGGCCGGTGGCGCCGATGGGCACGCCGAGCTTTTTGCAAGCGTCCTTGACGCCGGCGATCTTGCTCTGATCGGTGAGCAGAAACTCGACGTTGTTCCGGCTGGTGAAGCGCAGATAGCCGTCGCAGAATTTATCGGCAACGTCGCACAGTTCTTTGACGAAGTCGGTGGTTACAAGCCGGGGAGACCCACCCCGGACGGAATAGACCTTGGCCCCGGACTCGGATACGTGCACCAGCACTCCCGGTTCCAGTATCTCATGATATTTCCACTTGCCATAGTTCTCTTTGATAATGGGAGGCAAGAATTTGTCAAATTTCGGCGGTCCAATATCAGTAATACGCTCAGCCATTGTCTTAATTCCTCCTTATATAATCCTTATATAATCGCTGCTAAGTCAGCTAGGGGATTGAATGGGCGATGACCTTACAGCTTGATATATTTGCGGCCCGCGTCCTCGGCCTCGAAATCTTCCGGATGCCAGAAGAAGAAGGGGTTGGCCCGGGGGGCCCGGATGGTCTGCCGGGGCGGTTCCAGATCCACAGACTGGAAGAAATTTCGCATGCCCAGGCGCAGCATCAACTCACCGACGCGCTCCCGGTTCTTGCCATGTTCCGACCACCATTCATGGATCTTGCCCACCAGTTCCATGAATTCGGCATAGGGCGCCTCCATGGGCATGAAGGGCACGATAACCCAGCTCATCTGGGCGCCTTCCAGGATGGGGGCGTGAGAGCCCAGGAGCAGGGTGGCGCCGGTTTCGGTGCCGATCCGCAAAGCCTGGGGCATCAGGCTGATGCAGTGCATGCAATGGTTGCAGTTCTTGTTGTCGATGGCCAGCTTCCTGCCGTCATAGCTCATGCAGATGGTAGGGCAGAGGTCGGTGACATCGGCCTTGACATCCAGCTTGGCATAAGGAGTGCCGCCGCCCCGGGGTTTCAGGTCGCCGGCTGCATAAGCTGCCACCGCAGCCTGGTCGATGCGGATGTCGTCCTTCCAGACGCCGATGACGCTCATATCGGCCCGGGCCACCGCGGCCACGCAGTCGTTGGGACAGCCGGAGCTTTTGATCTTGAACTTATACGGGAAGGACGGGCGGTGCATATCGAACTGGAAGTTCTGAGTGGTCTGGTAGCACAGGTCCATGGTATCATAGCAGGAGTATTCGCAGCGAGCCATGCCTACGCAGCAACTGGGGGTGCGCATGGCGGAACCGGAGCCCCCCAAGTCCCACCCCTTGGCGGTTAGTGCCGCAAAAGTGGGCTCCAACTCATCGGTGGTGGTGCCCAGGAAGATCAGGTCGCCGGTGGAGCCGTGCACGTTCAGGACGCCGGAGCCGTGCAAGTCCCAGATGGCGCAGAGCTCCCGCAGGGCCTGGGTGGTGTAGAACCAGCCTGAGGGCTGGTTGATCCGGATAGTATGGAAGTGCTCAACGCCGGGGAATTCATTCGGCAGGTCGGAGTAACGGCCGATGATGCCGGAGCCGTAACCCAGGACGCCCACGATGCCGCCGTGCTTCCAATGGGTGATCTTGTCTTTATAGGAGCGATCCAATTGCCGTAGTAAATCCCGGGTTGACGCCTTTCTGGCGGCCACCCGCTTGAGATCCTTGACGAAGCTGGGCCAAGGTCCGGTTTCGAGTTGATCCAACAACGGGGTATCGGACATAAAACTCTCCTCCCTCTCGTAATGGTCCCCAAAGGGCTTATTCTTTTTTTCACAAAATCATTACTATCTCATAACATCGCAAGACATTTGTCAACTAAAAAATTGGAGACTAAGATGCCTCCAGGAATTGCAGCGGTCCCAGTTCCTGCAAGGCCTCGGAGCACCGGGCCGCCGGCCCCATCACCAGGATGACCAGGGACTCGGGGTGCAGATGCTCCTGCGCCGCCTGGGCCGCGGTCTTCAATGAAACGCCGCGAATTTGGTCACAATAACCCTGCAGGTAATCCCGGCCCAGGTCGAAGAGATCGATGGACAGCAGTTGGCGGCTGATGCCCCCGGGGTTCTCCAGGCCCAGGGGGAAATGACCCACATAATAACTCTGGGCCTCCTCCAATTCCTGGGAAGTGAGCCCCTGTTGTTGCACCTCCCGGACCACCCGGCCGATTTCCTTCACTACCGCGGCGGTGTTGGCCGCCGGGGTGAAGGTGGAGATGATAAATGGACCCGGGGCCCGGCGAAAGGAGAAGCTGCTGCGGATGCCGTAGGTGAAACCCAGATCTGAGCGGATGCGGGTCATGAGGCGGGAGGAGAAGCCGCCCCCCCCCAGGATGTAGTTCACCAGTTTCAGGGGGAAGTAATCCGGGTGGGAGCGGGGCAGGCCCAGGTGCCCGACGCGAATCTCACTTTGGGTCAAATCGGGTCGGTCCAGGAGATAGATGCCGGGGGAGCAGAGCTTATCAGGCGGCGCAGTGAAGGCTTGGCTGGCGGGGCCGCCGCCGCTCCAGGAACCCCAGAAGCGCCCGGCTTCCCGAACCAGGGTGGCGAAATCCACCATGCCCACCGCCACCAGGGTAGCGGTCCCGGGAGTGAACTCCCGCTGATAAAAGCCTTGCAGATCAGTGAGCGAGAGGGCGTCCAGGGTCCTCAGGTCGCCCGGCGCCGGGTGGCCGTAAGGCGAATCCCCGAAGAACAGGCGCAGGTAACGCAGACTGGCCATCTCCCGGGGGTCCTGCAACTGTTGCACCAGCTCCGCGCGACGGCGCTCCCGAATCAGCAGGAACTCATCCTCCGGAAAGGCCGGGGTCTGGACGATCTCCGCCAGGGTGGCCAGATGTTCCTCAAAATCCTCGGCCAGGCCCTCAAGGGAGACCAGGGTGGCGTCAAAGCCGGAGCGGCCCGAGAGGGTCGCTCCCCGGGCTTCAATATCCTGGGCCAGTTGCAACTGGCTGCGGCCGGTGCTGCCCAGGGTGAGGAGCTCCGCGGCCCAGTCGGCCACCCCGGCCTTGCCCGGCGGGTCGGTCTCGGAGCCCCGCTTGGCCATGAAGGTGAGACTCAGCCAGGGCGCCCGGGCGTACTCCACGCCGAGGAGGTTCATGCCGTTGGGCAGGGTAGCCTGGTGGATTTCGGGGATATAATTATTCATAATCTTCCTTTTTACCTCAGGAATTACTTTTTAAATAATCTTTCTCAGGTTCATAATATTGCTTAATATCGCCCAAGCACCGATCCAAAAAAGAACCGGAATTTTTTTCATGCAAGTCCTTAAAAATTTGCTCCCATAGTAGGATCTTAAAAGGAAATAGCTTTTGATTATTATCATTGTGACTTAATATTTCTAGATCATATTTTTCTTCATGACAAGCAGAAATTATAAAATATAGTTGTGGTTCAAAATCCTTATCTTGTAAATATTTTGCCAGATTTTGATATAATTTCTTTTGATAGTTTCCAACTTTACTACCAACTGTCTTTGCTTCAATAATAATAATGCTTTTTTTATTAGTATGGATAATTATATCTGGAGAAATATATTGAAAATCATTTAGAAAATATAAGGAAACATCAGCTATTTGATTTGGCTTTTTCTGCTCACTGCTCACTATTCACTGCTCACTGCTCACTCGAGCGGCCCCAGTTTGGCGCTCTCTTCCGGCGATACCGGCTGCAGGGCGACCACGGTGCGGTTGTCGGAGCGCAGGTAGGTCTTAGCCACGCGCAGGATGTCCGCCTCGCTGACCGCCTCGAAGGAGGCCAGGATGCGGTTGGCTCGGGAGGCGTCGCCGGTCTTCAGGTGAAAGAGCCCCGCCAGCAGGCCCCGGAAGAAGTTGTGGGAAAGGCTTTTAACCATTTGGGCCCGCACCAATTTCTTGGCCCGGGCCAACTCCAGGGATTCCACTCCGTCCCGGCGCAGACGCTCCAGGGATTGCCACAACTCTTCTTCCAGAGCCTTCAGGGGGGTGCCTGGGGCGGCCACCGCCACCACCACCATGAGGTCGGGATCCTGGGCCGAAAAGGGCAGGGGGGCCAGCTCCACTTCCAGGGAGGCGGCCTTGCCGGGGCGGACAAACTCCTGGTGGAAGCGGGAGGCATTGCCGCCGGTGAGGATGGTGGACAAGAGCTGCAAGGGATAATGGTCCGGATGCCCCATGTCCACCACATGGTAGCCCGCCAGCAGGGCCTCCACCTGGGAGACTTTCTTGACCACGGCGCGGCGTTCGCCCCGCTGGGGCGGCTCGGTGAAAAGTCGCGGCGGCGGCGTCCCGGGGTTGGGGATAGCCCCGAAGTAGCGGGCCACCAGGTCCCGGGCCTGCCCGGGGTCGGCGTCCCCGGCGATGACCACCGTCAGCTTGCCCGGGTGGTAATGGCTGCGGTAGTAAGCCAGGCAATCCTGAAGGCTCAGGTGGCGCAAATCCTGGTCCCAGCCGATCACCGGCCACTGGTAGGGGTGCTGGGTGTAGGCGGCGGCGAACAGTTCCTCCTCCACCAGACCCAGGGGACTGTCCACGCTCCGCAGTTTGCGTTCGCTGATCACTACCTGCAACTCCGGGGCGAAGGTGTCGTTATCCAGCTTCAAGTGCAACAGGCGATCGGCCTCCAGCTCGAGCCCCAGCTCCAGGTGCTCGGAGGGCAGGTTTTCGAAGTAAGAAGTGTGATCATGGGTGGTGAAGGCGTTGATCTCGCCGCCCCTGGACTGGAGGATGCGGGAGAACTCTTCGGGCCCCCGGGTCTCGGTGCCCCGGAACATCAGGTGCTCGAAGAGGTGGGAGATACCGGTGATCCCCGGCAATTCGTTCCGCGAGCCCACTTGATAATGGAGTTGCAGGGAGACGATGGGGAGACTCGGGTCGGGCAAGACCAGGAGGGTGAGGCCATTATCCAGGGTGTCTTGCACCATGTCGATTCCCGGCTGCCAGGCTGCCGGCGCGAACTTTGGGGATGGGGTCACGGGTTCCTCCTGCCGATTTTTCGCCTTCCCTCGCACAGCGTGGGATGCGCTTGGATTGATAACCTGTTTTCCCATCTGCTTCCCAAGTTAAACTTGGGAAACAGGTGGAACGAGATCAGAGAGATCCGAAATATCCCTCTTATGGAGCAGGGTGAGGAGGTGGATAGCCGCGGAAGAAGCGCAGCAGCTTCTCATCCACTTCCATGATTATGGGCGTCTTTTGGGCAATGGGAATGGTCTTGGGGGACTCGCCTTGGAGGACCCGCCGGGCCAGGGCGGCGGTCTCCGCCCCCAGGCGGCGGTAGTCCAGGGCCAGCCACAATAACGCCCCCCGGTGCGGTCCTTCGGGATAGCCGCTCACCACCATGACCTTGAGGCGGCGGCCCCAGTCCAGCAGCAGGGGGGCATAGCGGGTGGCGCTGGCCGCGGGGGGAAGATAGATCACCCGGGCGCCGCGGGCCAGGAGGCGTTCCAGTTGGGGGCGATCCGTGGCCGCGGCGCGGCTTTCCTCGATCAAGGGTTTGATCCCCAACCTGGGAGCTAATTGGCCAAATTCCTGGGCCAGGTCCGCCGCCACCCCGTCGGTGGGATCGTACAACAGACCCCAGGGGGCGCTCCCCAGGAGGCCGGAGCCCTGTTTCAAGGCTGCTTCCAGGGGGGGCGGCGAGGCGATGCCGGTGACATTCTCCTGATGATCCTCGGGATGTTCCGCCGCATAGGCGGCGTTGGTGAAATAGGGATTGGACACCAGGGAGAAGACCACCGGGGTGCTCTTCTCCACCGGCGCCACCTGCAGCAAGGCCGGGGTGCCCAGGACCACCAGCAGCCGGGGCCGGAGCTGCCGCGCCCGCCGCAGTTGCTCCCGGATTCCCCGGTCGGAGGCCGGGGCGCACACCACTTTCAAGGGAAGGTCCTTCAGGTTTTCTTGCAGGCCCCCAATGGCCTGGCGCATCCGAGGCGAATCCGGGGAGCAAAAGATGACCACGGGATTCTGCCGGGAAGGGCGGCAGCCCCAGGTGGCCAGCGCCAGGGCCAGGAAAAGGATCAGGAACTTTCGGTTTTGGGGTGTCGGTTTTCGGTATTTGCATCTCTGGGTTGGAATGGCAAACATTATCGAACCGATAGCGGTTAAATCGGTGCGCCTCATCGCGGTTATTAATTTTCCCTCAACCGAAAACCGAAAACTGAAAACCGAAAATGAGACCGCCTCTCAATGGATGATTTTTCCAATCCGGTTCCAGCGCACCTGGAATTGTCGAGTGTCCCAGGAGAGGTGGTGGATCAGCCCATTCAGTCCCCCCAGGAAGCTCAGGAAGAATTTTGGTTCCCCGGGAGGCCCCTGCCAGGAGAAATAGATGATCATGGCCTTCCCCTTGAGGGCGTCCAGGGTCACGAACCCCCAAAAACGGCTGTCGAAGCTGCGGTCCCGGTTATCGCCCATGCAGAAATAGCAGTGCGGAGGGACCACCACCGGGCCGTAATTATCCCGGGGCGCCTGATCGGCCGGGATAAATTGCTCCTGTTCGCCGCTATCTTTGAAGACTGCCTGGGGTATTTTGAATTCCTGGTCGTTAATGTAAACTTTTTTATTGATAATCTGCAGCTTATCCCCGGGCAGGCCGATGACCCTCTTGATATAGTCTTTGGGTTCGATATAGGCCGGGTTATCGCGGTAGATACTGGATGGCGGTTGATTGATATAATCTTTGCTGGAATCCAGGGTGAAGATGAAGACCACCACGTCGCCCCGCTTGGGTGTGCCCAGGGGGATCATTACCCTGTTGGTGAAGGGATTGCGGATTCCGTAGCTTAATCTGTCTACCAGGAGGTAGTCCCCCACCAGCAGGGTGTTTTCCATGGACCCGGAGGGAATGGAAAAGGCCTCGAAAAGAAAGGCCCGGATGATCAGGGCCAGGATAATGGCGATACCCAATGCCTCGCCATACTCTCGGAAGATGGATTTCTCCGGTGGGTGCGGGCGCGGGGCGGATTCCTGAAGTTTGGCGGACAACGTTTTCATTTTCCCCGGATAATGGTAGTGGGGCAAGCGGCTCCAGGCAGCGCCTGGATCCCTTAATCCATGGGTGAGAATTGATCCTGGGGGGCGCCGCACAGGGGGCAAACCCACTCCGGGGGCAGTTTTTCAAATGGGGTACCGGCAGGGACGCCATTGTCCGGGTCACCCTTGGCGGGATCGTAAATATAACCGCAAATGTCGCATTGATATTTCTTCATGATAGACTCCTTTTTCAGGGGTGTGCGACCCGGTTGAGTCTCCGGATCAGGGTGGGTGCGGCCGCGAAGGACTCGAGATGATGGGCCGCCTGGAGACGGGGATTGCGGTAGGCCACCAGGGGCACCCCGGCATTGGCGGCAAAGTCCTGGTCCACCTCAGAGTCCCCGATATAGATGGCCTCCCGGGCCTTAAGACCGAAGTGGCCCAGGATGCGTTCAAAGGATTCCGGATGCGGTTTGGGGCGGGAGACGTCTTGGGCCGAAATCACCAGATCAAAGCCATCCGTCAAGCCGTGATAGTGCAGCACCGCTCGGGTGGTGGTAGTGCGATTGGTGGCCAGGGCGGTGAAACAGGCGGGGCGCAAAAAGTCCAGGAATTCCCGGAGGTGTGGCTCTTCCAGCATCATCGGAATAAAGGGCCGGTAATCGAAGTTGCGGGCAAAATCGAAGACCTCCTCCAGGCGGGGATAGCCCTGGAAGAGATACCCCAGGGATTCCCGGACGGTATGGCTGTGGACATAATCCTCGGCCTGGGAGCTTAAGCGCGGGCGCTCAAAACGGGCCAGAATGGTATTATAAAA
>JBEKDQ010000112.1:0-7852 GCA_050014275.1 Desulfobaccales bacterium
GCCGTGGGGGTCAGCCTCCCACCCCCGGTCAGACACCTGGAAAATGTGGTGCCGAAAGACAATCGCGTCCATACAACTATTTGATATCACTATATTTTAAAAAACTGACTGTAGAACTTGGGTATGAGTTTTAAGTGGAGTTTTTTAGTCATGAGCCCGGGGCGAAGGGATAGGACCTTAACCAAGGCAGGATTAGGGAAGAGTTCCGCCAGGGTGGAAAGCTGACCACATTTTGTCGTCGATTGACTACGATTCGTTGTCAACTCGGGCATGAAAGCAATTAATCATGGAAGCTATATTTTGTAAAGCAATTTTGTTTATGGTCTGAGGTAAGTCTTTATCCATCAACGTTGTCGGCGTGAAAGGCCTAAATGCAAAATTGCCGACCCTCTGAACCCCTTGATTGACGGGCCTTTCAGAGAATGGAGGTTCACCCGGTGACCCCTGTTTGAACCCAACCTACTCGCCGACCTGCTCGCCCTCCCGGGGGTCCTCCTTTCCGCGTTGCCATGAGTCTATTACCCATCGGAACGGGCCGGCGTGGGCGGAGAGAATGCCGGTAAAGGGGCTGTCAAGCGAGAAGATAAGTGCGAATGATAGTCCCACGACACATGAGAGGCCAAGAAGCAGCGCCGCCCAGACTTCAGCTGACTTAGCGACAAAGAGACCGTGAAAAGCGAACAGCACGAGCGCACCTGAAATGAGGAGTGGCCAGAGAGCCTTGGCATTATTTCCTCTGGCGCTCTGTAGTCGTTTCCGTCGGGCATCGAGCAAGTCATTTACCGTGACAATGGCCTGTTCGAACACTACGGTTTCCCGATCGTTCGAGGGCTTGAGTAATTGAACCGCGTGTAGCAGTGCCATCACGGCCTCGTAACTGAGATCCATGGGGGCCACTTCCCCTCGAGCCACTTCGCCAAGCGCATCCCACTCATCGATCACCACCTGTGCGTATGCAAGCGCTGTGGAGCGAATTCCCTCGGTTTGCTCTGCAGGAATAGCGCCAAGAATGTGCCCTAATCTCAATAAAGCATCCGTTTCGGCATGGACCGAAGCCACGATGGCCTTGTAGTTCTCCCAGATTCCCGAAATAACAAAGGCGAGCAGAATGCCATAGATGGTACCGAGGACACCATATACAGCTGACGTCGGTTCTGTGTTCCCCACCAATTGATTTACGCTAAATAGTGCCCGGATGGCAATCGCAGCCATAAACGCCAAAGTCATGGTAACGCCGACGATGATAACCATCTGAAGCTTTCCGGGTAACGATAACAGAAACGGTCGTATTTTAGGCATCTCTGACATGACCTCTCATAGTATTCATGAAGGTAACCCTTTCCTTAAATAGGCATACAGTAAATGTTGAGCAATTTTCCGCAAGGCTATAGTACGGTCATACCTTCAATAACTATTTCATGCTATTGACTACTTACCCTCCATTTGCTTGGCGTCGGCGGCATGGGCGGCCGGCGTACCTCGTCCATGGACAGCGGTCAACCCATCCGGCTCCTCGTCGAGAAAAGCCTAAAAGTCGGAGGCGAACTGCTCAACGTACTGGACGAGACCGGCGTCGGGATAAATGATCAGGTTCGCGATCGGAGCCTCCTGGGAAATGACATACGACTCGTAGGCCGGGACCATCCAATCATGGGATCCATTGGCCACCAGCACAGCAGGCGAAGCTTCCTCACATAGCATACAGCCAAGTCTCCCATGCGCCACATGCATCTTGAGCTTAACAAGATGAAAAAATTAATCTTTCTGTTTATTTTAGTAATGGGGAGGGCCTTTTAGGGTGAGAAACTTTGGAACAACAATAATTAGCTATAAAGTAGTACCCAGTGAGCCACTGTCAAGAAGACACCGCGCGGTTATCTGTTATGATTCGGGAAGTCAAAAACTTCCCATATGTGGTTCATAACCATCTGGTGGACCCCTTGAGCCAGGCCCTATTGCGGGCCATCCCCGGTGCCCGGGTCGATGTCCGGCAACTCGATACCGGCACTCCCATCAAGTTTCCGGTCTCCATCCGGCTGTCCGGCGAAGATGCCCGCACCCTGCGGCAACTGGCAGGGGAGGTGGAGAATATCTACCGGTCCACGCCCCTGGCCGAGCGCTACCGGGATGATTGGGGCTCGGAAAATATGGTGGCCCGGCTCCAGATCGACCCGGACCGGGCCAACCTGGCGGGGGTCTCCAACCAGGACGTGGCCGCGGCCTCGGCGGTGGGGATGAACGGCTACCAGATGGGCACCCTGCGGGAAGGTGACAAGCAGATTCCCATCATGGCGCGCCTGGTCATGGGGGAACGGGCCCGTCTGGCCGATCTCTCCAACCTTTACGTCTATTCCTCCCAGGGGCCGCAAAAGGTGCCCATGGGGCTGGTCTCCAGCCTGGACTACCGCATGGAGACCGAGAAGATTCAACGCCGCCAGCAGTTCCGCACCATTGAAGTCTCTTGTTTCCCGGTGCCCGGGGCCCTGGCCTCTCAGGTACTGAACGCCATCAGCTCCCAGCTAACGCAGTTTTCCCAAACCCTGCCCCCCGGCTATAGGATGGAGATCGGCGGCGAGCAGGAGGAACAGGTGAAGGGCTTTCATGACCTGTCCATCGTCCTGTTGATCTCCCTCACTTGTATCTACCTGGCCCTGGTACTCAAGTTCAAGAACGCTATCAAACCTTTTATCGTCTTTGCCACCATTCCTTACGGCATGGTGGGGGCCTTGATCGCCCTGATGTGCATGGGGCAGCCCTTCGGTTTCATGGCCTTCTTGGGCATTGTCAGTCTGGTGGGGGTGATCGTCAGCCATGTCATTGTGCTCTTCGACTTTATCGAAGAAAAACACGCCGCGGGCGAGCCTCTGGAAGAGGCGGTGCTGGACGCCGGTATCATCCGGCTGCGGCCCGTGATGATCACCGTGGGCGCCACGATCTTTGGCCTCATCCCCCTGGCCCTGCACGGCGGGCCGCTCTGGGAGCCCTTGTGCTACGCCCAGATCGGCGGCCTGCTGGTGGCTACCCTGATTACCCTACTCCTGGTGCCGGTGTTTTACAGCATCTTTGTGTTGGACCTGAAGATCATCACCTGGGAAACCCGCCAGAAGCCTGTGGTGGAAGGTGAGATGCGGGGAAGTTAGGCGAGAAGGGTTGGGACAAGTCCCTAAAGATCGGCGTGACAAAAAACGGCTGGCAAACGCCCTCGCCGCCCATGGGAACCTACGGTACCGATTATGAGCAGCGGGCCGCCATTGCCTTCTGTGGGCTGGGTGCCAACCTGAGGGAGGACACGGTCTACCCAACCGCTTACTCCGACCAGGAAGACCAGCCTCTGACCGGGAAGCACCGCTACGTCCTGCACTTTGCCAAGGAGCAGTTACCGCCGGTCAAGGCCTTTTGGTCATTGACCATGTATAATAAGGACGGCTTTCTGGTCTCCAACCCTGTTGCCCATTATGCCCTGGAAGATCGTGATCCCTTGAAATACAACACCGACGGCTTCCGGGACCTCTACCTCCAGCGACAGTCACCAGGACCGGAAAAGGAAGCCAATTGGCTTCCGGCGCGGGCGGACGATTTCAATGTGACCCTGCGGCTCTGCTGGCCTGGGAAAGCGATCCTGGATGGGGCCTGGAAGCCGCCACCCATCAAGAGGGTGGATTGACCTGCCCCCCAAAAACTGATCCACAAGTTATGTTAAAGTGGTAGATCGAAGGGGGGCAAAGAGATGAGCAGGAAGCGGTTTACCCCGGAGCAGATCATCGGGAAACTTTGAGAGGGAGAGGTGGCATTGTGTTACGGCAGGATACCTGATCTGCGGATAACTGCAAACAAGTTGCCACCCTCCCCCAGCCCCCTCCCCTCACAGGCAGGGGGAGCCCCAAAACCATCGACCACCTGATGAGCCTTGATGAAAAAGATGGACCCAAACGATGAGCCGCCGAGAAGTGCAGCCGGAACCAGGTGAGGCAATGCCCAGAGAGGCCGGGACCAGGGCCATCATCACCCTGCTCAGCGATTTTGGGGTCCGGGATGAATATGCGGCCTGCCTGAAGGGGGTGATCCTGGGCCTCAACCCCCAGGCGGTGCTGGTGGACCTGACTCACGAGGTGCCGCCTCAGGATATCCGCTTCGGGGCCTTTGTCCTGGCGGGAGCGGCGGCCTATTTTCCACCGGGGACCATTCATCTGGCGGTGGTGGACCCGGGGGTGGGCACCGGCCGCCGGGGGCTGGCGGCCTACGCGCGGGGGCAGTTCTGGGTGGGGCCGGACAACGGCCTGTTCCATCTTATCTTTGCCGGGCCGCCGGAGCTTAAGATGGTCTCTCTGGAAAACACCGACTATTTTCTTCCCCAAGTATCCCCAACCTTCCATGGCCGGGACCTGTTCGCCCCGGTGGCGGCGTACCTTTCCCTGGGCCTGGAGCTGGGGCGCCTGGGGCCTCCCCTCACCGACCCGGTGCGGCTCCCCTGGCCGGAGCCGACTGTCACCGCGGCGCTGATCCGAGGCGAAATTATCCATGTGGACCGTTTCGGTAACCTGGTGAGCAATATTGCCGCCGGCGCCTTGTACGCCTGGCTGCAGGGAGCAGAAAATAAATTTCAATTGCAGGTGGGGCGGCGCACCCTGACCCGTCTGGGGCGCACTTACGCGGAGGCCCCCCCGGGGGAGCTGCTGGCCCTGGTGGGCAGTCACGGTTACCTGGAGATCGCCTGCGCCGGGGGCAGCGCCGCGGTCCGGCTCCAGGCGCGGACCGGCCTGCGAGTTGCGGTTCGTCGGGGAGGTTGAAGGTCACCGGCTACCAGCGCAAGAAAATTTCAATCCCCTTTAGGCAGTGGTGTCCGGCAAAAAAATTGCGTGGAGAAGATTAGACTATCTCGCAGTTAAACTCCAGGCCATTGTAATTTCAAGCGATATCAACATATTATCCTGAGCAACTAAATCCCCTCTCCCCTGCGAGGGGACGACACCGGGTGAGGGGTGGCTTCATAGGCCATTCCATATCACCCCTCACCCTGCCCTCTTCCCCCCCAAGGGGGAGAGGGAAATAGCTTGTAAATTCCATGAATTGATTAACTTGTGGGCCTAAAGGCAAAGTTTACCGGTTTTTTCTCAAGA
Organism: Desulfobaccales bacterium; assembly: GCA_050014275.1. Lineage (GTDB taxonomy): Bacteria > Desulfobacterota > Desulfobaccia > Desulfobaccales > 0-14-0-80-60-11 > JAPLJC01. The sequence goes on from JBEKDQ010000112.1 coordinate 5,118, forward strand.
GCTCAGTTTTTACTTGTATATGGGATTGTTCTAAGGTAAAAGTTGTATATACTATTTTTCTTATATAATGGATGCCATATGCCCCGGGGAAAGAACAAACGGATCAGAGCTGGAGAGGATGGCGTAGACCTGTTTCTCATTAATGAGGTCTCCCGGTTGGTGAACCTTTCTCAAAAACGTATTCGGGAGTATGAAAAAGAAGGGTTCGTCAAGCCCCTGCGGGAAAAGAACACCAACAACCGCCTCTATTCATCTTTCGACGTCACCCAGATCAACCAGATCAACAGCCTGATCCATGATCGAGGTTTCACGCTGGCCTGCCTGCGCAACTTGATGGTGCTGGCGCCCTGCTGGAACATCTTTGACTGTCAGCAGAAAGAGGAATGCCCGGCCTTCCAGCTTCCCTGGCGCCGTTGCCACGAAGTGCGGGAAGACCGGGACACCCTGTGCAACGGTCCTTGCGCCCGCTGCGCTATCTACCTCAACCGGAACGTCAAGAAAGAAAAGATCCTGGAGAAATTTACTCCGGAATCATGGACTTCCCGAAATTCTCCCTAAGCCTCTGCCCTCCATGGCCAAAGCCCTCGCCATTGTGGGACCTCCGGGCTCCGGCAAGACCGAGCTCATCTGCCGGTTGCTGGAGTGGTTTGCCCGTCGGGGCCTCAGGGTGGCGGTGCTGAAACATACCCACCATCGCGACCTGGGAGACCGGGACAAGGACACTTGGCGCTTCCGCCGGGCCGGGGCCCGGGTGGTGGCCCTGGCGGCTCCGGGTCTGCTCCAGGTCAGCCGCCAGGTTCCCGGCGAGCCCCCGCTCTCCGAGACTTTGGCGGCCTTGGGCCGGGAAGCGGACCTGATCCTGGTGGAAGGTTTTAAATCCGGGCCGCTGCCCAAGATCGCGGTGCTGCCTGCGTCCGCCAAAGAGCACCCTGCCCCCTCTCCACCGGTGATCGCCATGGTGGGCCCGGCGCCAGTGGCGGCGGAGCTGCCCGTCTTCCCGCCCGAAGAGCTGGAGGCCATTGGCGTCTTTATCCTGGCCCATTTGGGTCTGACGGGGCCGGCAGGCGACTCGGGGAGCGGCCAGGGTAAGGCGGATACTCGCCGGCACGGCAAAAACTAAAACGCCCTGGCGCACCGCCTGGCTTCCCAGCCGGTGCAGGGACGTAGGGCGCGTCTTCCGCGCCATGCCGGGTGGGGCGGGCGTCTCCCCCGCCATTCAGTCCGCACAGGCGAGACACCTGTGGCACCAATTCTTCACAACTTTTCAAAGGAGAAATCTAGGGTGGGCACTGCCCACCATTAAAGGCGGCAGGCACGGAGGCCGCCCCACCGACGCTCGCAGAGCCGAGCAGGGAGTTTGGCAAAATAACGGCCTTGCCAAGCGGGAGCTTGGGGACGAGCAGAGAAAGGAATTCCCTTCCCCTGGAGGGAGGGTAGAAGAGAAAACTGGTGGGCAGTGCCCACCCTGGTATCTCAGGTTAAGATACGCTTTATTGAAGTCATGGCATGGTTAACCTTGGCAAAGGGGTGCTGGGTATGGCCAGGAACGAGAGCCTGACCCCCGGGACGGAGAATCCCCCCCGAGTGACCGGGGCCATTCTGGCCGGGGGCTTTAGCAGCCGCCTGGGACAGGATAAGGCTTCCCTGTTGCTGCGGGGGAAAACCTTGACCCGCTGGGTGGCCGAGGCCATGGCGCCGGTGGTGGGCGATTGCTGGCTGATCACCAACCACCCCGGGCCCCATCTGGCCCTGGGGCTGCCCCTGGTCACTGATTTATGGCCCTTCCAGGGGCCGGCGGGCGGCCTGCGCACTGCCCTGTTCTATGCCCGGACTCCCTGGGTGCTGGCCGCCGCGGTGGACAACCTCTTCCTGTCCCCGGAGTTGCTGGCGGGATTAACGGCCAGGCTGGCCGGAACCTCCCGGCCGGCGGTGGTCTGTCGCTCCGCCAGTGGTCTGGAGCCCTTCCCGGGGCTTTACCACGTGCGCCTGTTGCCGTCCTTGACTGCCTTTCTTGAGAGCCAGCGACGGGCCAGCCTCTTTCTGTCGGAATGCCGCCCTCAGATCATGCCGCCGGAGGAGGTAATGCGGCTAGACCCTGAGGGTCGCAGCTTCTTCAACCTCAACACCCCGGAGGACCTGGAACGGGCCGCCGCCTGGGGTGAGCCGGGACCTCCCCGGGCCGCCGGCGAGGGGCCCCCGCCGGCCCCGCCTGACCCGGCGGGCCGCCACCGCCTCTCTTGACAGCACTCCGGCCTTTGGTTATAAAAAATCTTTATCCGGTCCCATCGTCTAGCGGCCAAGGACACCGCCCTCTCACGGCGGAGACACGGGTTCGATTCCCGTTGGGACTACCAGGAAAATCCGCTATTCATCGGCCCTTCCAGCCTTCGGGAAGGGCTTTTTTTGTGTCCCCAGGCTGTCCCCAGGACAGAATATTCCCGTATGTTGACCTTAGAAAAATTGGAATTATTCTGATTGTTGAACACATATTTGAGGGCAAATTTTTTTGGCAGGTAAATGATTGTGTTGCCTACCATCCATTCACTCCTACCCTCTGATCCTCCCCCACCTTTTTCTCTGGGTTTCCTTCACTCAAAATTCCCCATTCTCAGACCCAAGTTCTACAGTCAGTTTTTTAAAATATAGTGATATCAAATAGTTGTATGGACGCGATTGTCTTTCGGCACCACATTTTCCAGGTGTCTGACCGGGGGTGGGAGGCTGACCCCCACGGC
>JBEKDQ010000113.1:0-7795 GCA_050014275.1 Desulfobaccales bacterium
CCGCAGATGCCTCAGGTAGAGGGCGAGGCTGATGTTGGGGATGATGACGTTGTGTTCGATATCCGCCACCAGGCTGTTGATGAAACGGATGTGCTGGATATTCTGCCAGGCGATGATCTTGACGTGCAAATTGTAGCCCAGCCGATTGGCGTACTTCTCAAAGAAAAACTTGTCCTTCGGGGAGATCCGGTCCACGGGGAAGACCTCCAGCAAACCGATGATTCGATCCTTGGCGTAAAACGGGAGCTGGCTCACCAGGATCTGATTGCCCCGGATGGGGATGGTCCAGGAATCGTCGTCGTGGTAGGCCTCGCTCTCCAGCCGGATATGGGGCGGCGGCGCGGGCTTTTCCTGGTAAACCCCCCGCAGGCTGTCGCACACCAGTTCCAACTGGCCCTCAACGCAGATCAAATAGAGGCGGCAGTCCAGGTTGAAAAATTCTTTGATGATCCATACCGAGACCCGGTAGAAGTTCTCCATGGTCTCATATTCCTGGGCCAGGTCGTAGAAGGTGATGAGGGCGTCGTCCTTCAGGGTGCCAAAGTTATACTCCCTGAATTTACGCCACTTTTCCGTCACCCGGGCGGCAACCTCTGCCAGGTCCATGGGGGCGTTCATATCGACCTCCTCTTTCAGACGGGAACTGCCCCACCTCAGCCGCGGGGTCGCAGTTATTCGGGGGCGGGGCTGCGCCGGTACCGGGCCACCCCGATTTCGAAGAGATCCCGGCCCTGGCAATCGTTGATGACGATGGTGGGCAGGTCTTGCACCTCCGGGTGGTGGATGGCCTCCGGCCCCAATTCGCGGAAGGCGATAACCCGGGAGTCTTTTTATCAGGAACCGGTTTATGCTCTGATTAATAACTTAGCCCAAAAAAAAAAACTAAAGGCAAACCGCTCCTATTCTTCTCCATCCAGGTCTTTCTTAAAGAACTGCTGGCTGGAGGCCCGGGGCTGGCTGGGGGCTTTCTCCTTGGTGACCTCCTCCTCGGGATAAAAAGTGTCATCGCCCTCGGTGGCTTCCTCATCCTTGCCGGTCGGCTCATCGCCCTTCTCGGCCAGGGGCTGGCTGGGGGCCTTCTCCTTGATAACCTCCTCCTCGGGATAAAAAGTGTCATCGCCCTCGGTGGCTTCCTCATCCTTGCCGGTCGGCTCATTGCCCTTCTTGGCCAGGGTGGCGTGGAACTTAGGAAATTTCTCCACCTCCTCGCCGCTCAAGGCCTCCTTCATGTAGTTGATAAAGATGGGCGCCGCAGCCTCAGCCCCGGTCTCCTTGCGCCCCAGACTGTGAGCATCATCCATCCCGATCCAGGTGCCGGTGATCAGCGACGGGGTGAAGCCTATGAACCAGGCGTCCCTGAAACCATTGGTGGTGCCGGTCTTACCGGCGATGGGCCGGCCCAGGACCTGCACCCGGGTGGCGGTGCCGTACTCCACCACCCCCAACATCAACCGGGTCATGGTTTGGGCCGTCTGGGCATCCAACACCTGCCGCCTTTGCACCCGATAATCCTCCAGCACCCGGCCATCCCGGTCTTCGATGCGGTTGATGAAGGCCGGCTCCACTAAGGCCCCATCGTTGGGAAAGACCGAGTAGGCCCGGGTCAGCTCAAACAGGGTGACATCGGAGGCCCCCAGGGCCGAGGCATAGTTGGGAAAGATGGGGCTGGTAATCCCCAGGTTCTTGGCCATCCTCAGGGTGGCCGGCACCCCGACGGCCATCATCAGGCGCACTGCGGGCACGTTGCGGGAGTGGGCCAGGGCGGCGGCCAGGCGGATGGGGCCTTTGAAGTGATGGTCGTAGTTCTGGGGAGACCAAAGCTCGCCGTGGCGCCCCCCGCGCAGGGAGATGGGCTCATCCAGCAGGATCGAATCGGGCCGGTAACCCTTCTCGATGGCGGCGGCGTAGACGACCGGTTTGAAGGCGCTACCCGGCTGCCGTCGGGCCTGGGTGGCCCGGTCAAAGGTGCTGTCGCCGAAGTCTTTGCCGCCGATGAGCACCCGGACCTTGCCGGTCTTCAACTCCATGGAGAACAGAGCACCCTGCACCATGGGGGCGGGAATGAGCTCCGCGGTCCAAATCTTGCCGTGGCGGTCCCGGCTCAGCAGGCGCACCTGCACCACGTCCCCGGGCCGCAGGCCGACCGTGGAAGGACCCGCTCCACCTTGGCCCTTTTCCGGCAGGACGACCCATTTGTCCCCCAGGTGCAGATTCAACGCCCGGCGTTTCTTGTCAAAGGAGGCCACCAGGGCCGTAACCGATAGTCCCGTGCGGGGCGGGTATTTGTTGTAATACTTGACCTGCCGGGAATGGTAGGCAGCCAGTTCCTTGCCGCCCAGGTGCCGGAGGGGGCCCCGGTAGCCGTGGCGCTGCACCAGACCGTCGATCCCTGCTTCAATGGCATCCTGGGCCTCCTGGTGCAGCTCCACGTCCGCGGTGGTATAGACCTTGAGGCCCATGTTGTAAACCTGGTCTTTTCCGAAGCGCTCTTCCAGCAAGGTCCGTACGTGCTCACTAAAATAGCCGCACTCTTTGATCCATTCCGGGCGGTAGGGCTTCAGCTTGATGGGCTGTTTCAAGGCTGCCTCTTCCTCAGACTTGCTGATGAAGCCCACTTCGGCCATGCGCCGCAGCACGTAGGCCTGGCGTTCCTTGCACTGCATGGGGTTGAGATAGGGGTCGTAGCGGCTGGGGAACTTGGGGATGCCCGCCAGCACCGTAGCCTCGGCCAGGTTCAGATCCTCCACGTGCTTGGAGAAGTACTCCAGAGCCGCGGCCTCCACCCCATAGGCCCCATGACCCAGAAAGATGTGATTAAGATAGATGTTGAGGATCTCTTCCTTACTCAGGTAATTATCGATGCGATAGGCCAGGACCGCTTCCCGGATCTTCCGGCCAAAGCTCCTCTCCGAGGTGAGGAGGATGCGCTTCACCACCTGCTGGGTAATGGTGCTGCCCCCCTGGACCACCCGGCCGGCCTCCATGTTGCGGAAAAAGGCGCGCATGATGCCATTGATGTCCACTCCCGGATGCTCGAAGAAGCGGGCATCCTCTGCGGCCACAAAGGCCAGGACCAGATGCCGGGGCAGGCGGGTGTAAGGGACTTCGATACGCCGCTCGTTGTAAAACTCGCCGATGCGCTCCCCGTCCCGGGCAAAGATCTGGGTCACCACCGGGGGCCGGAAATCCTTAATGGAGGTGAAGTCCGGCAGATCCCGCAGGAAATGGTAATAGACGTACCCCCCGGCCGCCGCCACTCCCAGCACCGCGGTGAGGGCCAGGCCTAACATGATCCGGTTCAGGCGTCTGGCCCAGCGGCGCCGCCTATGGTAATGCTCCATCCTGTCAGGGTTGGCTTTGAAGAATCTCATTTTCAGTTCCGCTGATTATCACTCAAGAATGTGGCCCAGCCGCCCTCGCCTGTTCTTTCTTTAATTAATTTTACTCTTCTTCCTGAAAATTATCCAGAAATTGCCCGATTTGTACGCCCAGGGCGATGCAAACGTACCCGTCCATGCACCGGCTGGCGTCGGGCTGGTCAATATAGGTGGCCAGCTCGTGGCCTCCTTTCTTCAACTTCAGAACATAGGCCTTCTTGTCGCGGTCGTAGGAGAGGGTGGAGACCACTCCCTTCCTCTCGAGCTCCGGATACATCTCCAGGATTTTTTTCGTCAAATCTTCGATAGTATAACTCATGTCGCCCCTCCCGGTCAGCAAAATTGGCGACGGGACCTGAGCCGCGCCGCCGGGCCCGCCAGGGCCTGAATTAAAAATAGGTCGCCCTCTGCCCCTGGGCAAGGAGAAGGGGAATCAGGCAGTAAATTTCCGGTCCAGGCTGCGGTATTGAATGGCCTCCGCTACGTGGGCCGGGGAGAGCCCGGCGGCCCCTTCCAGGTCGGCAATGGTCCGGGCGATCTTAAGGATGCGGTGGTAGGCCCGGGCGCTCAGGCCCAGACGCTCCATGGCCACCTCCAGGAGGCGCTGGCACTCCGGCGAGAGGACGCAGTGCTGCTTCAAGAGGCGAGGGGGCATGTGGGCGTTGGCAAAGATGCGGCCCCTGGCAAAGCGCCGGGACTGAGCCTCCCGGGCCTTCAGCACCAGGGTCCGCATCTCCGCGGAGCCTTCCGCGGCATCGCTCGCGGCCAGTTCCCGGAAACCCAGCCCGGGCACCGCAATGTGCATGTCGATGCGGTCCAGCAGCGGCCCGGAGATGCGGCCCCGGTACTGCTGGATCTGTTTGGGTGTGCAGGCGCAGGCCCGCCGCGAGTCGCCGAAATAACCGCAAGGACAAGGGTTCATGGCCGCCACCAGCATCACCCGGCCTGGGTAGGTAACCGAGCTGGCCGCCCGGGAGATGGTGACCCGGCCCTCTTCCAGGGGCTGGCGCAGCACCTCCAGGGTGGAACGCTTGAACTCCGGCAGCTCGTCCAGGAAGAGGACCCCGTGATGGGCCAGGCTTATCTCGCCGGGCCGGGGGTTGGTGCCGCCGCCGATGAGACCGGCGTCGGAGATGGTGTGGTGCGGGTTCCGGAAGGGCCGCGCCATGATCAGGGGCTGGCCGGGCCTGAGGCGCCCCATGATGCTGTAGATCTTGGAGGTCTCCAGGGCCTCCTCAAAACTGAGAGGTGGCAGGATCGAAGGGAGGCAGCGGGCCAGCATGGTCTTGCCGGCGCCCGGCGGCCCCATCATCAGGACATTGTGGCTGCCCGCCGCGGCAATGAGCAAGGCCCGTTTCGCCGGCTCCTGCCCCTTGACCTCCCGGAAGTCCACCTCCATACGGGGGGGTTCACCTTCCAGGTCCGGCAGTGCCGGCGCCACCGGGGCCAGGGCTTGCCGGCCGGCCAGATGCTCCACCACCTGGGCCAGGTTCTCCGCGGCATAGGCCTCGACCCCCTGGACCACCGCGGCCTCCGGCCCGTTGTCCCGAGAGATGATCAGAGCCAAACCCGCCTCCCGGGTGGCCTGGGCCATGGACAGCACCCCCCGGGTGGGTTTCAAACGGCCGTCCAGAGACAACTCCCCGAAGAGCAAATGCTTCTCCAGGGGCTCCGGGGGCAGCAGACCCTGGGCCGCCAGGATGCCCACTGCCGCCGGCAGGTCGAAGCCGGTGCCATCCTTGCGCACGTCCGCCGGCGCCAGATTGATGGTGATGCGATTGCCGGGGTATTTGTAGCCGGAGTTCTTGACCGCGGCCCGGACCCGGTCTTTGCTCTCTTTGACTGCGGCCTCGGGCAGGCCCACAGTGGTAAAGGCCGGCAGCCCCGGCGCCAGGTCGACTTCCACTTCCACCAGGTAGGCGTCCACTCCCTTGAGAGCCCCGCTCTTCACTCGCGCCAGCATGACGGTTTCCCGGTAAATCTTCCAGCCAGGTTAAATACCTCCATTTTGTAATTGGTCAAATTTTGACCAATTATCTGAGGGTCTTGCAAAAGTCCGGTTAAACCGATTAAGGCGCCTCTTCCCCCTCCCCACGGGGGGAGGGGGTTAGGGGGAGGGGGGCGTCAGTTGTTGGTAACTATTAGATAAAACATAACTATTTTCGCCACCCCCACCCGGTGTCGCCCCTTCGAGGAAAGGGAACAAGTCAATAACATTGATTTCGCCATTGATATGACTTTTGCAAGAGCCTCATCCTCAGAACATTTTTGTAGGGGCGGACCCAGGTCCCCCCGGAGGGCGCACCCAGTCACAGGCTGAAAGCCTATGCCACCGTGCGCCCCTACTGAGGATATTTTTAGTACTTTAGACTGCAACTGATATCAAGAAGATTTTACCGGAAACCTTAGGAGAAAAGATAGCAATTTATCGTGGACCCGGCCCCTAACTTTTCTCCGAACAAACGATGGGAATCTTACAAAGAGACGATTATCCAGAGAAAAATATGCAAGCAGGCGAGAGAAGGGAAGAAAGCAATTCACTAAAGAGGTTCTTTAGGCCCAATACGGTTCACTTAAGGGTTCTTTTCTGAGCAATTGGCGGGCAGTGCCCACCCTGCATTTTTTTATCATGCTAGCAAAGCGAAGCATCTCCTGTTAAGAGATTCTTCGGTCGCCTTCGGCTCCCTCAGAATGACAAAAGAAATGAATTTGCCTCAGCTCCTGGCGCTTAAATGAATAGCATTATTTTTAGGCCCAGACCCTTCCATACAAAAAAACAAAAAACAGGCAAAGCAGCCTATTTACCTGATGAAGATTAAGGCGGCCTCGTTGCTCCCTTATTCAGCTTCCTCAATCAATTTTAAAAAGGCAGTCGGGGCCATAATTTTTATCCCCTGATAGGATTCAAGACTGGTGAGGTCCTGGTCGCCCGAGATGATCAAGTCCGCTTTTCCTTCCACGGCGCCAGAGATGACCATATCGTCAGCCGAGTCGCGGCAGATTCCCTCAAAGCTCAATTGGCCGGTGGTTAGAAAGGCAACCTTCAGGATTTTTAAACCGACATCCTCTTATTTCAGGGGGAGTGGTCCTGCGTTTTTTGAGTAGTTTTTGTATCTTCGGGTATTGGAAAATCTGCCCTCTTTCCCTTAGGATCGCTTGGGAAATAACCAATCTCATTCTTCCCGTGAGAGCTATCTCGAGGATCTTAGCGGGCGGTGGCGCCATCTGGCCAGGCCCGTCCCCGGAAGTCTCGCCGGCAAGACGCGGCCTATGCTGGCGCCAGATAGCCAGGCCCGGAGGTTATCCCTCCAGTCCTTCCAGCAAGATCTCTTCCAGGAATTTATTGGAATAGCCGTAACACATGGTGGGTTCGGCAAGGCCGCCTTGGCGGGGTTTTCTGATACCCTGGGCTTTTTTGCCGGGTTTTCCCGGTTCGATATCCGTGGGGATGGGGGACTTGCTCTTGAGGAAACCGGCCCTGAGGCCATAAATATCGAAAAAGGTGCCGTTGTCGAACCAACCCAGTTGCCTGCCGTTTACGCCAAAGACCCGGGGTTCCACGAGATAAGCCGCGGCCCGGCCGTCCCACAGGTAAATGGTTTCGCAGTCATCGGCAAGGTAGGCCACGGCCTTACCATTCTGGTTAAACAGGCTGCTTTCCATGGTGGCCATCCTCTCCCCTTTTCGAAATACAATTATTGCTGCGCAGCGCACCCTACCCGCCTGGAATTTTTGTCAAGCGCCGCCCAGGGCGGCATGCTCCACCTTCATACAGCGGTTCATGACCACCTTAAGCCCGGCCTTTCTGGCTTTGCGGGCCGAGCCGGGATCCTCCAGGTCGAGCTGCATCCACACCGCCTTGGCACCCGCCGCAATGGCTCCATCCACGATGGCGGGAATGGCCTCCACCTTCCGGAAGATATCCACCACCTCCACCGGAAAGGGAATGTCTTTGAGGCTGGGGTAGCAGGGTTCTCCCAGGACCTGGCGGCAGCCGGGGTTCACCGGGATGATGCGGTAGCCGTGCTTTTGCAGGTACTGGGCCACCTGGTAACTGGGACGTTCGGGGTTCTCGGAAAGCCCCACCACCGCCACCACCCGGTGGTCATTCAGGACCGCGGCGACTTCCCGGGGGTCGGCCGGGGCTTCCGATTCCGGTTTCTCCGTCATCTTTCTCTACTCCGAATTATTTATGGAGAAGGAGGCGATTTTAATTTTTGATTGATTAAAATGTAATCAATTACCCATAGGGCTCAGTAGTGTCCGGCAGAAATTTTGCACAAGGGCTGGCGAATGAAATTTGAAAAATGTACCCGCAACCCTTTAGCCAGAGACGACCGGGGCAGCCCGGAAGCCCCAAAACCCCCTCTCCCCTGTGAGGGGAGAGGGTCGGGGTGAGGGGTGGCTACTGATTGCTG
>JBEKDQ010000114.1:0-7784 GCA_050014275.1 Desulfobaccales bacterium
AAAACACATCTACATCCTGGCCATGATTTATGTGCTTTCCTTTTTGATGGTGAGCAATATCAAATACGCCAGTTTCAAGAAGGTGGAGATCTTCCGGCGCCACCCCTTTCAAACCCTGGTCGGCCTGGTGTTACTGTTTGTGGTCATTGCCGCGGCCCCCGATATTATGGGGTTCCTGGTAATGATCTTGTACGTGGCTTCCGGGCCCCTCAGCACTTACATGTATTATCGCCGGCCATCCTGGACGGATAAGGGGGAGGGCGAAACCCCCGCCCCCAAACCATCTAACCCGTAACCTGGTAGCCTATTGTGATGCTTCATAATTGCTCTGACATTTCACACTACGGTTTTTTAACCCCCCTTTGAAAAAGGGGGGCAGGGGGGATTTAAAATAACCTCCTGAAATCCCCCTAAATCCCAGTAGTGTCCGGCAAGGTTTTTGCGCTGTGAAAGAAACCGCAGCAATAACAGATATAGCCGCAGGGTTTTATATAAAAAAAACGTTACTCTGCACCGAGGTGAGCAGATGGTCGTCCGCTAGATAAAGCTTGCATTATGCCGTAACCAGGTTCCCTAAAACTCTCTCTCCCCTGAGAGGGGTGTTTGGGCTGGGGTGAGGGGTGGCTCATGTCCAAGCAGAGCGCCAGGGCCTTGCGAAAACGCATGGCTGATGCCGAAAGGCTCCTGTGGCGTCGTTTGCGGAATCGAGAGCTGGACGGCTGGAAATTCCGGCGGCAATATCCTGTTGGTTCCTTTATTGTCGATTTTATCTGCGTTGAAAAAAACCTTGTCATTGAATTTGATGGCGGGCCACATGCCGAAAATGAGGAACAAGATATTAAGAGTTCGGCATACTTAAATAGGATGGGTTACCGGGTCTTTCGATTTTGGAATAATCAGGTCATGCAAGAAAACAGAGGCGGTTCTGGAAGCGATTTTGGCGATTTTAGCGAACACCAACCAGAATTCCCCCTCACCCCAACCCTCTCCCCCATTGGGGGAGAGGGAGAAGTTATAATCGCGGCCAATCATGTCCCGGGAAAAAGTACGGATGGCAGAGCACAAATGATCACGGTCTTGCGGTAAACCGGGGAATTGCTACCGGACACTACTGCCTAAATCCCCCTTTTCCAAAGGGGGACTTTAATACCCTGGGAACTTAGGGTTTTCACTTGATTTAATGCCATACTATTTACCAAGAACAACAATAGTCGTCCCGCCTGGGCAGGAAATTGGGAGGTCAGGTCACACAGGCCAGAAGCCCAGGCGAAAGGCGTCTTTAGAAAAGTCAGCAACCTGGCACACCAATCTTGCCAATCTTCCATGGACCGGAGGCTTCCAGGGCAGATAAACCGCACCATTTTCCGCCGCCCCCGGGGTTTTGCCCCCCGAGGCATGTGGTAAACATTTTTGGCTTGATTTTATACAATCTTCATATATTATTTAGCTATCCTTATGAGGTAGACTGGCAAATGAGAGTTTCCCGAAGCCACCAGCATTCCGTCCTGACCCTCCAGGGTCCAACCTTGCTACGCTTGCTGCCTGCCTAGGCAGGCAACGTTTCTTCCACACCTCCCAGATTCGGCAAAATCTTGTTTTAACTGCTTCTTTTTGAACGAAGCAGTGGTATAATGCCATTGCCTTTTACGGCCCTCCGGGGCCAGGAGGTTCATATGCCTGAGAAAATTTATATTTTTGATACCACCCTGCGGGACGGGGAGCAAACACCCGGAGCCAATCTCAACGTTGATGAAAAACTGCAGATCGCCCGGCAATTGGAACTCCTCAACGTAGACGTCATCGAAGCCGGATTTCCCTACTCCTCATCCGGGGATTTCGCCGCGGTGCAGGCGGTGGCCCGGGAAATCAGGGCCCCCCAAATCGCCGGTCTGGCCCGGGCCTTTGCTAAGGACATCGACGCCTGCTGGGAGGCCATCAAGGAGGGCACCAATCCCCGCATCCACACCTTCATCTCCACCTCCGATATCCACTTGCAGCACCAGATGCGCAAGAGCCGGGAGGAAGTCCTGGAAATGGCGGTGGCCGCGGTGAAGCATGCAGCCCGCTACACTTCGAACGTGGAATTCTCCGCCATGGACGCCTCCCGCAGCGACCTGGATTACGTGGCCCGGGTCTTCACCGCGGTCATCGAGGCCGGCGCCACTACCCTGAATTTCCCGGATACGGTGGGCTACGCCATTCCCCAGGAGTTTGGCGCCAAGATCAAATATCTGGTGGAGCACATCCCCAATATTCAGCAGGCGGTGATCTCGGTACATTGCCATAACGATCTGGGACTGGCGACAGCCAATACCCTGGCGGCCATCATGAACGGCGCCCGCCAGGTGGAAGTGACCATTAACGGCCTGGGAGAACGGGCCGGCAACGCCTCCCTGGAGGAGGTGGTCATGGCCCTGGCCACCCGGAAAGATCAGTTTGACTATTATACCGATATCGTCACCCAGTACATTGCCCCTGCCAGCCGCCTCACCAGCAAACTCTCCGGGGTGCCGGTGCAACCCAATAAGGCCATCGTGGGGGCCAACGCCTTTGCCCACGAGTCCGGGATTCACCAGGACGGGGTGCTCAAGGAGGCCAGCACCTTCGAGATCATGACGCCCACCGCGCTGGGCATCAAGAAGAGCCTCCTGGTTCTGGGAAAGCTGTCCGGACGCCATGCCTTCAAAAACAAGCTCCAGGAGATGGGTTACTACCTGGCGGACGATGAATTAAACCGAGTCTTTTCCAGCTTCAAGGACCTGGCGGATCGCAAAAAGAAGGTGTTCGACGAAGACCTGGTGAGCCTGGTGGAAACCGAGGTCGTTTACAAATCGGTGCCGGAGTATTTCCGGCTGCTTGAGCTGGTGGTGGTCAGCGGCACCATGGTAAAACCCAACGCCACCGTGAAGCTGCAGATAGGCGGGGAGGTCAAAACCCTCTCCTCCTTTGGGGATGGCCCGGTGGACGCCGCTTACCGGGTCATCACCGACCTGGCCAAATCCAGTTGCCGCCTGTTGAAATACGCGGTGAGCTCCATCACCGGGGGCACCGAGGCCCTGGGGGAGGTCTCCGTGCGCCTGGAGGACGACGGCTATGTAGTCACCGGCCAGGGAGTGGACCCCGATATCGTCACCGCCAGTGCCCGCGCCTATATCAACGGCTTGAACCGCCTTCATTTTTTGAAGGAGATGGGCCACGGCCCCAAGAAAAAGCCGGAGAAATTGTAAGAAGCTCTCAGTTAAGGCGGCGGGCACAGCCCGCCCTAGCGTCGGGCAGGCAGAGGGGATTTTCTAGGGCGGCCTTGTGGCCGCCGATTATCGGGGCCAGGGCAAATTAAAAGGGGGGCTGGCGAAGACTCCAAACTCAAAACTGGGCGACCCAGCGGGTCGCCCCTACGACTCAAGACTGGGCGACCCGATCACAGGCTGGAAGCCTGTGCCACTGTCCCCCCAACAACTCCAAACTGGAAACTAATATGTCCAAGCCTCAAACCATAACCGAAAAGATTCTGGCGGCCCATGCCGGCAAGGAATTCGTGGAACCCGGAGAGCTGATCCTGGCCCGGGTGGACATCGCCCTGGGCAACGACATCACCGCGCCCCTGGCCATCAAGGCCTTTCGCGAGGTGGGAGGTAAGCAGGTCTTTGACCGGGAGCGGGTGGTGCTGGTAGCGGACCACTTCGCCCCCAACAAAGACATCGCCTCCGCCATCCAGGTGCAGATATTGCGGCAATTCGCCCGGGAGCAGGACCTGCTACACTTTTACGACGGCGGGGAGATGGGCGTAGAACACGCCTTGCTGCCGGAGAAAGGGATCGTGGTTCCCGGCGACTTGATCATCGGCGCGGACAGCCACACCTGCACCTATGGGGCCCTGGGGGCCTTTGCCTCCGGGGTGGGCTCCACCGACCTGGCCGCAGCCATGGTCAACGGCCGCATTTGGCTCAAGGTTCCGGAAAGCTTGAAGTTTGTCTACACCGGGGAACTGCCCCCCTGGGTCGGCGGCAAGGACCTGATCCTGCACACCATCGGGGATATCGGGGTGGATGGAGCCAACTACCGGGCCATGGAGTTTACCGGGGACACCATTGGCCGTCTCTCCATGGCGGACCGTTTTTCCATGGCCAACATGGCGGTGGAGGCCGGCGCCAAGAACGGCATCATCGCCCCGGATGCGATCACCCTGGAGTATGCCCAAGGCCGGGCCCTGCGGCCTTTCAAGGTTGATAATCTTTATAGCGACCCGGATGCGGTATATAATTATATCAAGGGTTATAACGTGGCTCGTTTGGAGCCCCAGGTGGCCTGCCCGCCATCGCCGGGTAATGTCAAACCCGTATCCCAGTTGGAAGAAGTGAGCATCGACCAGGCGGTGATCGGCTCCTGCACCAACGGGCGGCTGGAAGACCTGCAGCAGGCGGCGCAGGTCATTAAAGGACGCCATGTTGCCAAAGGGGTGCGTCTAATCATCATTCCCGCTACCCCTCTGATCTACCGGCAGGCCATGGACCAGGGCCTGTTGGCCATCTTCCTGGAGGCCGGCGCGGTTATCGGGCCTCCCACCTGCGGCCCCTGCCTGGGCGGGCATATGGGCATTCTGGCGCCCGGCGAGACAGCCATAGCCACCACCAACCGGAACTTTGTAGGCCGCATGGGCCATCCGGAATCCAAGGTCTATCTGGCCAACCCGGCGGTCGCCGCGGCCTCGGCGGTCACCGGGCGCATTAGCGGACCGGCGCAACTGTAGCAACAAGGGTCCGCCTGTATCATGTTTCAGAAGTACCTTTAAAAATATCTACATGTTCTGGTAGCCGCAGGCTTTAGCCTGCGCTCATTTTATTAAGGATTTTCAAACATGCTTGAGCTTGCGGCTACATTTTAAAGGCTTCAAGATTAAGGACATCTTTTATTAAAGAAAAATCTGAGACATGAACACTGGCGCTGCTGCCCGTGCCTGGTCTAAGTATTTAGACTGGATGAAGTTATGGCCCGGGGAAGATGGATTTGGCTGGTCACCGCGGCCAGCCTGGTTGCGTTGGGGCTGCTCCTGAATCCTGGCGGAAAAAGTGGCGGATGACGGGCAGACGGAAAGGCTTCGCCTGGACACCGGCGACAAATGGAGCGAATTTTCCATCCTGCTAAAAAAAGAGTTGACATTTTAACGGAATTACGGCATATCCTTTGGCAAATTTTATGAGGCAGCCGACTGACGGCAAAAAGAAAAAGATGTCTGGCAGAAAAATATACGGGGCGTGCTTCGTTGCCTTGGCCCTCCTGATTTTGCTGGTGGGGGGATGCAACGGAGTCCTCTATGAAAAACAGAAGGATAGCGGTGAGGTGACACGCCTGCGCATTGACCAGGGCGAAAGCTGGGACAGCTACGACATCACCCCCCGGTATTACAGTCAGAATCCCAAGGATCTGGACAACTTTTCCATCATGCTGAGGAATGAGCAGACTTTCTAATCTAAGCGCCGCATTCCCCGCAGCACCCGCTGGGTCCCCTGATAATCCGCCAACGTTTCCAGTCCCTGGTAGGCCCCGGTTTGCCGCAACAGTTCCAGGACCTCGTCCGCCTGACCTGCGCCCACTTCCAGGGCCAGGCAGCCTCCGGGTCTTAAATAGCGGTGGGCCTCCTGAGTCAGGGTCCGGATAAGCTCCAGTCCGTCTTCCCCGCCCAAAAGGGCCTGTTGCGGCTCAAAATCTCTGATCTCCCGGGGGAGCTGTTCCCATTGGGCCCGGGGTACATAGGGGAGATTGGCCACCAGCAAGGCGAAGTGTGGTCCGGGATTGAGCCCGGAGAGGAGGTCGCTCCGGACAAAGCAAAGGCGGTCGGCGGCGCCATGCCGCCGGGCATTGTCCCGGGCCACGTTCAGGGAGGTTTCCGAGAGGTCCAGGGCGAGCCACGCCATCTGGGGCAGCTCCCTGGCCAGGGCCACCACTACCGCGCCGCTGCCCACCCCGATTTCCAGACCCCAGAGGCCGGTTTTCTTTTGCCTTTCGAATTTCTGAGGTTCCCGGCACCCAAGTTCCAGGCCAATCATGGTTCGGGCCGCCTCCAGGGCTGCGGCCACCAGGATTTCGGTTTCCGGCCTAGGAATCAGGACCCCGGAGCGCACCTGAAAATCGAGGGACCAGAATTCCTTGTGGCCGGTGAGGTAGGCTACCGGCTCACCTTGGCGGCGGCGCACCACCAGGGACTTGAAACGGGCCAATTCTTCCGGGGAGAGGGGCTGGTCGTAGCGCAGATAGAGGTCCAGGCGGCTCAGGTTAAGCACGTGCGCCAGGAGCACCTCGGCGGAGGCCCGGGGCTCCAAAACCCCTTTATCTCTGAGGTAATCGGTGGTCCACCGCAGGAGTTCCACGATGGTCCAGGCCGGCTGGGAAGCCTCCTTCATTTAGGCCTGTTCCAGGGCCTGGGTGCGGTAATGGCTGGCCAAACCTTGCAGGAGTTCGTCCAGGTCGCCGTCCAGGATGGCCTCCAACTTGTGGAGGGTGAGCCCGATGCGGTGGTCGCTGACCCGGGCCTGGGGGAAATTATAGGTGCGGATGCGTTCGCTACGGTCGCCGGTACCCACCTGGGATTTGCGCTCTTGGGCGATGAGCTGCTGCTGCTGCCGCTGTTTCAGGTCCAGCAACCGGGCCCGCAGCACCTTCAAGGCCTTGGCCTTGTTTTTGTGCTGGGACTTCTCGTCCTGGCAGGTGACCACCAGGCCGGTGGGCAGATGGGTGATCCGCACCGCGGAGTCAGTGGTGTTGACGCTTTGCCCCCCGGGACCGGAGGAGCGGAAGACGTCGATGCGTAATTCTTCCGGGCTGATCTGCACCTCCACCTCCTTCGCCTCAGGCAGGATGGCCACGGTCACCGCCGAGGTATGGATGCGTCCCTGGGACTCGGTTACCGGCACCCGTTGCACCCGGTGCACTCCGCTTTCGTATTTCAGCAGACTGTAGACCCCCTGGCCGGAAATGGCGGCAATGACCTCTTTGAGCCCGCCCATGCCGGTGGCGGAGTGGCTCAAGATCTCCAGCTTCCAGCCCTTGCGCTCCGCCAGGCGGCTGTACATGCGGAAGAGATCGGCGGCGAACAGGCCCGCTTCCTCGCCGCCGGTGCCGGCTCGAATCTCCAGCAGGACGTCCTTCTCATCGTTGGGGTCCTTGGGCAGCAGCAGGAAGTGCAACTCTTCCTCCCGAGAGGCCGCCTCCTCCTGGAGGGTCTGGATCTCGTCCCGGGCCAGGGATTTTAGCTCCTCATCCGTTTCTTCTTTCAGCAAGGTGTGACTTTCCTGCAACTCCTTCTGCGCTTGCCGGTAGCGCCGGAAGATCTGGATCAGGTGGCTGAGCTCGGCGTGCTCTTTGCGGTACTTCTGATAAAGCTCCTGATCCCGAATGACCTCAGGATCAGAGAGCCGCTGCTCCAGGTCGATAAATTGACTTTCAAGTTTTTGCAGTCTGGCGATCAACATAAGATTATCGAAAACCGGGGCGCCGGCCAGTGATGCCCGGCAAACCGCCGGACTTCCCCATAGTGCATATAATTTTCGGTGGCGTTAAAACCAGGCGGGAGTCCCGTCTATTTCAAGCCTTAATAATTAATTATAAAGGAAAAATCGTTCCGAGGCAATGAGCCTTAGAAGGATTGATTACTCCACCCCCAAGACTTATCAACTCAAGTTTCGCACCAAGTAACTTTGGATAATTACTTATTATTATTTTAGAAAGAGATCAATAAAATGGAAAAGGCTCCGGATTTGTGGTAAGTTAAGATTGCGAAATCGCTAACC
>JBEKDQ010000115.1:0-7524 GCA_050014275.1 Desulfobaccales bacterium
AAAACGACCATTGTCAATGCCATTCTGAAAATCTTTGTTAAAAGTGGGATTAAATTATTGCTGGCTGCTCCTACGGGCAGAGGAGCAAAACGGATGAGCGAGGCTACCGGTTACGAGGCCAAGACCATCCACCGCTTGCTGGAATACAGTATCCAGAAAGGAGGCTTCCAGAAAAACGATCAGACCCCGTTGAGGTGTGATCTCCTGATTGTAGATGAAGCCTCCATGATCGACACCATCCTGATGCACCACCTCCTGAAAGCCATTCCACCCAGGGTTACCTTTATTCTTGTGGGTGATGTCAATCAGCTGCCCTCGGTTGGTGCCGGAAATGTACTCCATGACATCATTGCCTCCGGGGCAGTGCCGGTCATGGAATTAAATGAGATCTTCCGCCAAGCCAGGGAGAGCTTGATCATCGTTAATGCCCACAAGATTAACCAGGGTCTGATGCCTGCATTCAAACCTTCCGGCCATAAACTGGCAGATTTTTATTTCATCGAGCAGGAAGAACCGGAGAAAGTCCTCGGCATTATTTTGGAGCTGGTCAAGGAACGTATTCCAAAGCGGTTTGGGTTTGATCCCATCGACGACATCCAGGTGCTCACTCCCATGCACAAAGGGATGGTGGGGGCGGGAAACCTCAATCTGGAACTTCAAAATGCCCTTAACCCGGGACCAGATAGTCTATCCCGGGGTGGTAAGAATTTTCGGATCAACGACAAGGTCATGCAGGTTCAAAACGATTATGAGAAGGAAGTCTTTAACGGTGATCTCGGCAGGATCGTCAGGATTAACCTTGAGGGCCAGGAGGTGACCATCGCCTTTGATGGCAAAAAAGTGCCTTATGATTACCCCGACTTGGATGAGGTTGTCCTGGCCTACGCCATCTCCATCCACAAATCTCAGGGCTCCGAATACCCGGCCGTGGTTATCCCTATCCTGACCCAACATTATGTGCTCCTGCAGCGCAATCTGATTTATACGGCGGTTACCAGGGGAAAGAAATTGGTGGTCATGGTGGGTTCCAAAAGGGCCTTGGCCATAGGAATCGGGAATGACAAGACGAGAAAGCGCTATACGCATCTGCGGAATAGGTTGAGTTTGTAGAATGCTCGGATTCTTTGTTAGATGAAGGTAATTTGCATGATTAGTGATTGAAGAACACTTGCCCCTATACGCTCTCTCGCTAATTTTTCCATATCGTTAGTATATCGGAAACTTTGCGAAGGGGATAGGAGATCACATTGACTTGGGGGGATGGCTGTCCTGAGCTGTTCCGGGTTCGGACTCAGACCCAAGGTCAGATGTGTGCGACCGGGCGATGCTAACACCGGGAGCCATAAGCATTAAGAAATCGGCACGGATCGTCGCCCTTCTCCTGGCCGACCTCGCCCGCGGGAGCCCCGGCAACCTGCACCCCCCCCCGGAAAGATAAATCTACGCTACTTAGGACCACTTACAGCCCCACCACGGCCCGCAAGGGGGCACTCATGGGGGGGGGTCTGAAAAACGAAATTATGAAAAATTTGGCGGACAAGGCATTGACTACAGGGGGGCCGTAGGAGTCCCACTAGGGTTATGGGTTCCAGGTGCCGAAAATCTATAGGGCCTGGGGGAAAGGAATAGGAGCGATAGGGCCTGACAGGGGGCGCCGGGGAGGGACAGGCGAGGAGCACCGGGGTCTCTCTAATGGGAGGCGACCCCGATTTTCCCCCACGGACCCGCCAAGATGCCCCAGGCTGAATCCCAGGCCCGGACCCTGGCCCCTCCTTTCACCTTGTGACGATCGGCTGAAATGGCCCGGATAGCGCCAGGATTTTCGGCAAATTTGGGGCATGGCAGGGAGCAAGTTGACCCTGCCGGGTGATTTTGACACCGTGGCGCCCAGAACGGCCCCCCAGAATGCCCTACCAGGCCCGATAGCGGGAGGGCCAGGGTTTACCATGCGGCCTCATGCTCATTTGGGGAACTCTCGGCATTCCCCCACCATTGACCAGGAGCTTGTGCTTCCCCCTCTGCCAGGCCCAAACACCCCATAGGTTATCCGCGAGTTATCCCTCCCTGCCAACAGGAGTAATTTACGCACTCTGGTTATCCCTGGGTTATCCCTGACAGTTTAAAACGAAAAAGGGGTTAGCCATTCTCGGCTAACCCATTTTAATTATGGGCTTATTTGGTGGGCCGTCGGAGACTCGAACTCCGAACCTAGTGATTAAGAGTCGCGCCAAATGGCTTTTCGGGACATTTCATTTTGTTTCATAAAATGTCTTTTAATATGATTAACTGCTTGACATATGTGAATAACTCACTTATAGTTGTTCCATCGGGTACCAAGATGTTTCCCTGATTGCCAGCATAAAAATGGTACCCATTTGGTACCCGAGAGGAGGCTTAGATGAAATTTACTGACCGGCAGATTAAGAATCTTAAACCTAAAACAGAACGGTTCGAGGTATTCGAGGATAGAGGGTTCGGCATCCGGATTGCACCATCGGGGAGAAAGACCTTCATCTATTTTTATCGCATGCCGGGGGAGTCTAAAAAGCGTCGTCTGACCATTGGAGTTTATCCCACTATGGCATTAGCCGAAGCTCACAGTAAATATGCCGCGGCCAGGGAAATGGTTGCCAAGGGCATCGACCCCGGGACCAAGGCCTTAACCGAAAAGAAGGAGGAGCTCAGCGCTCCAAAAATAGCTGCCTTGGCCCACGAATACCTTGAGAAATGGGCCAAGGCCCGCAAACGCTCCTGGGCCACCGATAAGCGCATTATAGAAAAAGATGTGCTGCCGGAATGGGGGCGGCGTAAGGCCAAGGACATCACCCGACGTGATGTAATCCGCCTACTAGACAATATCGTTGATCGGGGTGCGCCCATCATGGCCAACCGAACCTTGGCGGTGATCCGCAAGATGTTCAACTTCGCTGTGGGTCGAGATATTGTCCTTGCTTCTCCCTGTGCGGCGATACAAATCCCTTCTCGGGAACAGCGCCGGGACCGTGTGCTATCCACGGAAGAGATTAAGACCTTCTGGCATGGGCTGGATGGGACTCGGATTACCGAAGGGATAAGACTGGCGCTGAAACTGCAATTGGTTACCGCACAGCGGAAGGGCGAAGTCATCTCAGCAGAATGGGCCGAGATCGACCTGCAGGAGAAGTGGTGGACGATTCCGGCCGAGAAGACCAAGAACCGCCTACCCCATCGTGTGCCGCTATCCACGCTGGCAATCGAATTATTAGAAGCAGCCAAAAATCTGGCAGGAAATTCGCGCTGGGTGGTTCCATCTCCTCGTGGCGCCGGACATATAACGCCTACGGCAGTAGATCATGCACTTCGCATTGATCTTAATACCCTGGAGATAGATAATTTCACTCCTCATGATTTGCGGCGCACGGCGGCCAGCCATATGACCAGCGGAGGGACTTTGCGCTTGGTAGTTTCAAAGATCCTTAACCATGTCGAAAGCGGTGTGACGAGTGTATATGACAGGCACAGCTATGACCTGGAGAAACGCCAGGCCTTGGAATCCTGGGGGCGCAAGCTTCGAGGTATACTTGAAGGGACAGAATCCAACGTGGTACCTATGATTCGTGGAGTTTAGGATCATAAGCCGAGTTTCCCCCCTCACTCCCGGCCGATCACTGCGGAGGACAGGGTGACTTCCTCATCACCTCGGGGGGATTTTTCTTGAGGCAGCTATGGGAGGACATGGCAGATGAAGGAAGATCATAAAGACGATGGAACTCAGGAAGGAAACGGCGTAATCAACGAAGAGGAAGAGGCAAAAGGACTTCCTCCACCGAATCAGCGTCGGGAGAAGGGCTGGAAGACTATCAAGATCAAGCTAAAGGAACAGGCCGAAGCTGAAAAGCTTTACTTTCTCTTTTTCCCGGAAGCCTCATATTGGGAAGCACCTACAATCCTCTTGCCGGTTAACCCTAACACCTATCCTCCATTCTTTAAGCAAGCCGCACTTGCAATTCTGAGCACCGGAATCATTGGAGAAGATGGCCTAAAAGGTGTGGGACATAAGGAATTTTTCCCTATAAACCAGAGAGATCTAAAAGATTTAATTATCGCCTTACTGGATAAAGATTATCAGTATCAAGATGTTACCTTCTACCCCGGAGATATCCTAAATAAATTCGATTTCTACTTTGACAACATGGCCACGCTGGCGAAATTGGCCGGAATCACAGATAGCAAGATAAATAAAGTTCGGCAGGCTCTGCAAAAATGGCGTGAACAAATATCTTCAAGCGTCTCCCAAGGCGTTTTTCCCTCTAATTGGCGGGAGCTCGTAAAGGGCGAACTGATTACTAGTTTCCCATATAAACCCAAATCACAAGCCCAAGCGTTTGCCATTATATTTTTAGGATATGCCTCTATAGCTAGTAACAAAACAATAGCCATATGGGTAAATACTGTCCTTAAATCTTTGCAGCGCCCTACTGTAAGCGAGTCAAAGCTACGCGACTATATTAGCAAAGAGCGTAAGCTAAGACCATGGCTTCCCCGAAAACCTTCTAAGAACCCTCAATAGACTATCCTGGTTTATTCTCCTTTTTTACTTGCCCCAGATTGCCCCAGAAATGGGGCTTTTTTGTTCAATGTGGGAGCAAGTAGGTTTACTTGCCTCCAAATCATAATAAAAATGCCAGATTTTTATGTTGTTTGGAGGCAGGTTACAATTAATCATCTATATTATTTACGCTTGCTTTTTTGCTGTTTTTTAACTATTCAAAAAGTATTTGATCGATTCAGCAGTGACCTACGGAGAAAAAAGTTATGCAGAAACAAATCCTCAGACCCAAGGACGTTATCACGGAATACAGCTTAAGCCGGACGACAATTTGGCGGAAGGAACGGGAAGGAACCTTTCCGAAGAAGGTGAAACTTGGGAGCAGGGCCGTCGGTTATTTAAAAAGCGACTTGGAAGCGTGGCTTCAATCCCTGAAAGCACCCGAGCCGGACAGTGAACCCCGGCCATAATCAGCTTCGTCCAGTACTTGTGGAGAGCGCCTTATCATGCCGCCCCTGGAGCCTGAGAAAATCCCCCAGAAGTTGAAGGCCCGTCCCCAGTGGGTCTGCTGGAGTTTGGAAGAGCGGGAAGGCAAGCCTACCAAAGTCCCCAAGAATCCCAAGACAGGCGGCAACGCTAAGTCGGATGACCCTAACACCTGGGGAACCTATGCCCAGGCCCTAAATCATTATGAGGCGCACAAAGAATAACGGAATTGCCGGGATCGGCTATGTGTTTAGCGCCGATGACCCTTACACCGGGATTGACATTGACCATTGCCGGGACCCGGAGACCGGGCAATTAAAGTACTGCGCTCAGGTGACTATTGAGTATTTAGATTCGTATTCAGAGAAAAGCCCAAGCGGAACAGGAACCCACACGATAGCTGAGGCTGAGTGGCCGGTAAATGGTGGCAATAGCAAGACATTCCCTTGCGGGATGAAGATCGAAGTTTATGACAGACTCCGATATTTTACCGTGACGGGCCGCCACCTTGAAGGAACCCCTAACACCATTGAGGCCCGGCAAACCCAACTGACGGCCCTGCATACTGCGATTTTCGGTAAGCCCAAAGCACCTCCCAAAGATACCGATTCCGGCCCTTCCCCCACCATTGACCTGCCAGACCAGGAACTAATTAAGAAGGCATGCCAGGCAGCGGATGGCGAGAAGTTTGGGCGGCTGTGGCGGGGAGACACAAGCGGATACTCCACACCATCACATGCTGATTATGCCCTCGTTCATTTGCTGGCATTCTGGACAAACAAAGACCCGGAGCGCATAGACCGACTTTTTCGACAATCAGGGCTTTGCCAGGACCCCGAGAGACTAAAGAAGTGGGAACGGCTGGCAGCCCAGACCATCAGGAAGGCCATTGCAAACACCCCGGAAGGGTATGACCCCGGCAAAGCAAAAGGGAAACGGCGCAAGAAAAATACCCAGGCCACCCCTGACACCGGCGGGGAGTCC
This sequence comes from Desulfobaccales bacterium, assembly GCA_050014275.1. GTDB lineage: Bacteria > Desulfobacterota > Desulfobaccia > Desulfobaccales > 0-14-0-80-60-11 > JAPLJC01. The sequence goes on from JBEKDQ010000115.1 coordinate 5,999, forward strand.
CAGGCCAAGGGGTCTGAGCCGATTAATGCCCCCAGGGTGTCTCTGTGCGGCCACCTGTATTTTATTGACGGGGGGCGGCTATGCCTAGAGGGGGTAGATCGGGAAGGTAAACCCAAGTTTACTCCCCTTGCCAATTTCCAGGCCCGGATAACTGAGGAAGTTACCCGGGATGATGGCCTGAGAGCTTTAAAGGAATTTCACCTAACCGGAAGCCTGGACACCGGCCGGCCCCTCCCACTTGCCCGGATTCCTGCAAAAGAATTCGATTCCTTGAACTGGATAAGCCGTGAGTGGGGTGCGGCGGCAAGCGTGGCCCCTGGCCGTTCTCTTACCCCCCACCTGGTTACTGCTATCAAGGCACATTCGCAGGACTTCAAGCGGCGCACCGTTTTTGCTCATACAGGATGGCGCAAGATAAACGGGGTGTGGCGGTATCTGCATGGAGGGGGGGCTATCGGACCAGGTGTGGCGTGCGAAGTTGACCTGGGGGCAAACTTGCACCTTTACCATTTGCCCGAGCCCGGCGGAATAGAGGCGGCCCGGGCCAGCTTAAGGTTTTTGGACATCAGCCCGTGGGAAGTGACGGCGCCCTTAATAGCCTGTGCTTACCTGGCCCCGTTTGCGGATCTGCTCAAGATAGATTTCAGCCTATGGCTATATGGCCCCACGGGATCTATGAAATCCACCTTAGCGGCCCTGGCACTCTGCCATTTCGGGGAGTTCGACCGGCTCTCTTTGCCAGGCTCATGGTTTAGCACGGCCAACAGCCTGGAAAAACTATGTTTCACGGTTAAAGACGGCCTGGTGGTGATCGATGATTTCATTCCGGCCACTTATGCCAAAGATGCTCATAAAATGAGTGAGACTGCCGGGCGGCTGATTTACCAGGCCGGTAACCGTTCAGGCCGAGGGCGGCTGACCTCAGACCTGAGTGCCAGGCCTAACCATTACCCCCGTTGCCTAATTGTCTCCACGGGAGAGATGCTGCTACCTGGCCGGCGACAGAGCGCCACGGCCCGTTATCTGGGGGTGGAATTTGACTCCAAGAAAACCCCCATTGACCGGGCCCGGCTCACGGCGGCCCAAAGGGAAGCCCGCCTCTATCCCGGGGCAATGGCGGCCTACCTGGAGGACCTGGCTCCCAGGCTTGAAGATGCCCAGGCCGAGATACGGGAGCTTCGGGAAGGATACCGAGATGCATTTCAGAGCGCGGCCCATTTGCGGATACCCGAAATTCAGGCCTGGTTAGCTGTGGGGTTCGAGCTCTTCCTGAAATTTCAGACCCTCATGGGGACGATTAGCCAGGGCGAGGCGGACGAAATGTTAGAACGCGCCTGGCGGGTGTTTAAAGCCCTGGGCGAAAGGCACTCACGGATAATCGAGGGGGACCGGCCCACCTTGAAATTCTTGGCCGTGCTCAGGGAGCTTTTCTATCAGAGCCGGGTTTATGTGGAGTCGGCAACCGTGGCGGGCGCACCCCCACAGGCAAAGGAAACCCTGGGGTGGGAAGGAACCGAACCGGCAAA